>JBMYQZ010000105.1:0-11200 GCA_049601855.1 Limisphaerales bacterium
GTGGTTCGGCGATCGCGCCCCGATACCGGCGGCCTTGCATCGGTCATGACCTTCATCCTCGTGGTCGTTGTCGCGATGTTGGGAGTCGTGTTCGCCACCAGCAAGGGCATGATTTCGGGGATTGCGAGAGCACGGGCGGAAGTGACCACCACCTATACCCCCGCCAAGGTGATCGGCAACTCACTCGTCATTGATTTCGAGGCGGCGGTGATTCACGGGCCGGTGGAAATGCAGGTTTATGTCGCCGGCCCGAGTTTGAAGCCGATGGAAATACTGAACTCGCTCGATTTGCTGAACGAGGACTTCGATGTCGTTCACCCCGGGGCGCAGAGCAGTGCTCCGTTGCGCATCGGGACCAACGGCCTGAACCGTTGGCAGACGGCTGTCGTTCTGCCGAATTCGATGGTCGCCGAGCGGGCCCGGAAAAACCTTCAACCCATCGGCTTGTTGGACCCGCGTCCTGATCGCGGGGTGGCCGGGGAGATATTCAATATCCACGGCCCAGCTGGAGGCAACTACACGGGCTACTTCGTTGTTGGTCCCATCGGCCAGCAGGAGAAACTCCGCCGACCGTTTCCAAGTGCGGCACATATTGGACGGAAGGATCACTCGGTACACGTGACGCATGATGATGTCTCCGTCCACTACCTGTTCTACTACGCGGGCGATTTCAATACGACCTCTTCGGGTACGCATAATTCAAAGACAGGCGATTGGATCGACGACGGATCCGTTCAATTGTCCAATGAACGGAATTTCGGCTTCGATCGACGCAAACTCTATCCTGATGAGTTACGGGTGAACGGTACGCGTTATGACCTGCGCAAGGGCCGGGTATTCGTGCTCAATGACGACGGCACGCTCGAACAACTCGCCCTGGAATTACCACTACCACTCGCCATGGTGCCGGCCGTTGTCGGGGAGTTGATTGATCGGCAAAATGCCGATCCGGAGGAACCATAGCAGCTCGCCCGCAGACCCGGTTCGACCCTCGGGTCAACCGTCCGCATCCGATATCCTGTTGCTGAAAGCATCGCCGAACCCAGCCTCGGACTTCAGTCCGGGGAACCTCGCATCAGCCCAACGACGCGTCCTGAAGGGACGCCCGATGATCGAGATCAATCCCAAACGTAGCGTTCATCATATTCGATCTGATAGGCCGTCAGGAACTTCCGTAACTCCGCTTGAAACGAAACCGTCTCGTGGTGTTGCTGTTGGTTCTCTATGTAGTCAACCACCTGATCGGTGTCCTTCGGACTGATGCTGAACCATCCGTATCCGGCCTGCCACTTGAACTTTCCGTGGACCGTGTTGTTCTCGTTGATCCACTTGGATGAACCGCCTTTCAATTCTTTCATGAAATTGGCGGCGGGCATGTTCTCCGATGACCTGATCAGAATATGCAGGTGATCCGGCGTGCCGTTGATGGCAAGAACATCAGCACCTCTCTCCCTGGCCATGCCCGAAATATACGAATGAACGCGGGTTGCGATCTCGGGCTGGAGGGCTGGAGTATTCGTTCCCGGTTCTTCGTGGAGAACACGAGGTGGGCATAGTTGCAGTGGAGGGATTGAGACATCGCGTCGAGTGTCCTTTCAGGACACGTCGTCTGTTTACCTTGGTGACCCCGGACTGAAGTCCGGGACTGTTGTCGTTGATGCTTTCAGCATCGATTTCGATCCCGGCGGAGGTAGCCGATCATTGCTTCAGCTTCGCGAGCTTCTTGCGGACGAGGGCTGACTGCTTGGCGTCGAGGATTTGCCAGCAGGCGAGGCCGTTGCCGACGAGGTCCCATTCGTCGAATTGCCAGACGACTTTCTTGTCCTTGGTGATCTCGAAGATCTGCGGGTTCTGGTCGCCGGCGTGGCAGTTGCCGATGACGCGATTGCCGTTGGGAAGTTCCTGCAACATGGTCATCCAGCCGAGCGTGATGTCGGTGCCGGGAACCTTCTTGGTGATGTCCCAGACGACCCTCTTGTCGGGCGTGACTTCGACGACGCTGTTGCCGCTGCCGGAGGCGATCAGGGTGTTGCCGTTCTTCAGGCGGATGGCGCCGTAGACGCGGGTGTTGATCGGATACTCCCAAACCACCTTGCCCTTGCCGTCGTATTCGGTGACGACACCGGGGCGCTCGGCGCAGCAGAGGTAATTGCCATTGTCGAGAATGCGCATGAGGCGCGTGTTCTGGCGGCCGTCTTTACCGAGCGGCACGCTCTTGGTGATCTTTCCTTTGCGATCGAGGTGGATGATGCGGCCGACGGCGCTCTCGACGATCACGGTCTCGCCGTTGTCGAGTCGGGCGAAGGCGTGCACGTTGACGCGCTTGCCCTTGTTGCCGTTCTTCGCGGCGCTGTCGTATTGCCAGACCACCTTCTTATCGAGGCGGATCTCTTTCGTCTTGGTCCAGGAATCGTGAAAGAGAATGTTGCCGTTGTTCAACAGGTGTACGTCGTGATGGCCGGCGTGGCCTTTCTTTGGGCCGGGCGTGTCATGGCGCCAGATCACCTTGCCGTCGGCCTCGCAGATCGCCACGACATCCTTCCCGTAAGAAGCGCTGACGAGAACCAGGCGGTCCTCCGCGGCTTGCGTGCAGGTGGCGATACAGAACAGAACGGCGAGAAGCGTGCGCGTAATTGTTTTCATGTTGTGCGGGTAGAATTGGACGAATCTCCAAGTGAGGTCCATCGCGAAAACCAGCGGGCGGTCCGTTTGTGCCAGATCGCTTACTCGAACAAGTTCTGAATCTCTTCCCAGGTCAGGTTGTCTCCCAAGGTTTCTTCCCCACCGAGGGTGCCCGCGATCAGGGCGCGTTTCTTTTGCTGTAGCGCGAGGATCTTTTCTTCGACGGTGCCGCGGGTGATCAGTTTGTAGCTGGTGACGACGCGGGTTTGGCCGATGCGGTGGGCGCGGTCGGTGGCCTGGTCTTCGACGGCGGGATTCCACCAGGGATCGAAGTGGACGACCGTGTCTGCGCCGGTGAGCGTGAGGCCGACGCCGCCGGCTTTGAGACTGATGAGGAAGATGGGGATGCTGGATTCCTGGAACTTCTGGACGACCGCACCGCGGTTCGTGGTGGTGCCGTCGAGGTAACAGTACGGAATGTCGTCGGCTTTGAGCTTTTCCTTCAGCAGACCGAGCATGGTGGTGAATTGGCTGAAGACGAGGATGCGATGTCCGCCGTCGAGGGCTTGCTCGAGGAGTTCGTCGAACATTGCGAGTTTGCCGGAGTCGCGGTCGGTGAAGGTGGCGTCTTCCATCTTCAAGAGGCGGAGGTCGCAGCAGATCTGGCGGAGACGGAGCAGGGCGTTGAGCACGATCATCTTGCTCTTGTCGAGGCCCTTGGCGCCGACGGCATCGAAGACTTCCTTTCGCGTGACATCGAGAATCTGTTCGTAGAGCTCGGCCTGGTCCTTGGAAAGTTCGCAGTAGGAGATCTGTTCGAGCTTGGCGGGAAGGTCTTTGGCGACCTCGGATTTGAGACGGCGCAGGATGAACGGGCGCAGACGACGGCCGAGCCGGGCTTGGACGGCTTCGTCGCGATCGCGGGTGATCGGTTGTTCGTAGCGTTCCTTGAATTCCTTCGCGGAGCCGAGGTAGTCGGGCATGAGGAAGTCGAAGATGCTCCAGAGATCGAGGACGGAATTCTCCATCGGCGTGCCGGTGAGGACCACGCGATGAACCGTGCGGACGGCTTTGACGGCTTGGGAGTTCTGGGTTTGCCGGTTCTTGATGTGTTGCGCTTCGTCGAGGACGACCGTGTCGAATTCGTACTCGCGATATCTATCGGCATCGCGCCGGATGAGGGCGTAACTCGTGATGACAATGTCGCTCTGCTTCACGTCCTTGAACTTCTTCTGGCGACCGGAGCCGTGCAGAGCGACGACCTTCAGATCGGGCGTCCACTTCTTTGCTTCGTTCAGCCAGTTGAAAACGAGTGAGGTCGGGCAGACGATGAGGACCGGGCCGTTCAGGTTTCGATTCGTATGACTGGAGTGGATGAAGGCAAGCGTTTGCAGCGTTTTGCCGAGCCCCATTTCGTCGGCGAGGATGCCGCCGAATTTGTTGTCGCGGAGGAACTGCATCCAGGCGACGCCGTGCTTCTGATACGGGCGCAGGATCTCGTCGAGATGACCGAGGGGTGGGCAATCGAGCTTGGTCTGACCGCTCTGCTTGGCGGCGCGGTCGCGCCAGCCTTGGGCCGCCTGGATCTTCCAGCCGGGTTGTTGTCGTAGGGAGGCATCGATGAAGGCCGCCTGCACCGCGTTCAGACGATAGCCCTTCCCGTGCTGTTGCGGTGCACAGTCGCGGAGCACCTCGTGAAATTCCTCCAGCGCACCAGTGTCGATGAGAGCGGTGCGGCCATTCTGCAAGCGGGCGGTCCCATTGCCGGAGAGAATGAGACGTTGGACGTCCGCGGCAGAAAACTTTTGGCCGTCCGTCGACGCGAGGGACATTTCAAGATCGAACCAACGATCTCCGGAGGGACGGATTTCAAAGCGAGGTTCGAGGCGTTCGTAGTTATTCGCCGTGCTTTGCTCCAGACGTCCATCGAGATCGACCTCCCATTCGCGTTCCATCCTGGGGTGCTCATTGGCGAAGAAGCGGACGACCATGCTTTCGCCGTGGAGGTTCCAACGCCCCATTTCGTCCGGTCCGTCAAATCCGGCATCGCGCATTCGGGCGCAGGCGGCCATCTCCGCGTGAAAATCACGGGTCGAATAGCGGGTGGTGCTCTTGGGATCCGGCAGCCAAAGCGATTCGTCCTTGGCCGTCACGCCCATGATCATGACGCGCTTGCCGTAAGTGCACTGAAGTTGCGCCTGCATCTGGTTGAGACTTCCGGAGAGCGAAAGTCCGAACACGGGAGCCGAAGGTTCGAGCGTGAACTCGTCGATTGTGAAGTTCGCATCGACATCGCTTTCCGCTTCGAACACCGCGAGTTCCTGACTGAGGAAGAAGGGAACTTTTGCCCGCGGAAGAACCAATGGTTCGCGAAACAGACCGCGCCAAGGTTTGGGCAAACCGACCGGCTCAAGTTTCTCGTTTCGAAAAACCCAAGGCGACTCACCGTTGATCAAGGTTGGAGCCTCCAATCCCGCCGGCAAATTCATGTGGATCTCGCCGCTGGTCTTCAACGTGACCTCCACCGGTACACGCCAGGGAAAGGCACTGACTTCGAGCGGTTCTTTCCCCAGACGAACCCGTGGATGTCCGATCAAGACATCGAGCAGTTGCGTGAGTTCGGCGGGACTCAGCATGAGGCCACCGGGAGTTTCATTGCCCGCGAGTTCCTCGACCTTGTCCAGCAAGAGCGAATCCTCCGGAGACAACACGAACGCCTGGTTCATCGGCAATCCGCTCAAGGGCCCGCGTCCCTTCTTCCATCGACCTTCGAAGCGCACCATGACCCGGCCGCGCTCAATCGCGGTTGCCAAGGTCGGCGGAAACGCCACGGAGATTTCCACGGCTGCGCCCTTCGCGCCACGTCGCAATTTGGGTCCCGGCTCTGGCTCCGGTTCGTACTCCGGCTCCGGAGCAGCCGCTCTTTGACGTTCCATTCCGCCCGGCAGGGGCGTCACCGTATCGCGTGGAGCGGGCGCCGCAGCCTTGCGGCGGGGGAGCAAGTGAAGCCCCACTGCGACCGAATGCGCACAGATCACCCCGGCTTCACGGGACGACTCACAGGGGCAGAGGTTGTCGATATCGGTTTCCCCCTTGATCACCAATCCGGCGCGGAAGGACGACGACCCTTCCTGCACCACCCCCTTCAGCAGGGGTGGCGACCAGTTCGAGGAAATCACCTTGCCCTTGGTCAGCAGCGAACGCGCCCGCTGCACCGTCTGTGCACCGGCCGCCTCGACGAAGAATGCCTCATTCAGCTTGATGAAAGCCATCGGCGCAAGTGTGCCGAATTCGGTCGATGCTTGGCAAAGCCGCTTTGCCGGAAACGCACGGAAGATTGCATCGTTGCCGGCGGGGTTTGTTGGGGGGCAGACTGCTTGCATGAACTCGCGGTTTCTCACTCTGGCTACCTTGTTGGCAATCTTCACGGCGACTCAAGCTGCCGAGCCTCGATCGTTTCCGTCGGTTGATGAACTGCCGGAGGTCAAAGATCTGCCCAATCCTTTTGTCTTTCTCGACGGCACTGCGGTCAAGGACCGCGAGGACTGGGCGCGCCGGCGCGAGGAAATGAAAGCCATGGTGCTTCATTATCAATTCGGGCACGCGCCACCACTTCCCGCTCCGAACATGATCAAGGCTGTCGTCGTGTCCGAAACCGATGCGCTCGAAGGCATAGCCGTGCGACGCGAGGTGAAACTTCAATTCGGTCCCCATCAAGAGCTCTCGTTGGCGTTGGGCATTCACACTCCGAAGAACGGCCAGGGGCCGTTTCCTGTGATCGTGCACAACAGCCCGGGAATCTTCGAAGTCGAGGATTCCATCGTCGCGGATCTCGTGCGGCGCGGCTACATGCTGGTCAGTTATCGACGCACGGATCTACATCCTGATTGGGGCAAGGATCCGGTGGCCAAGAAAAAGAAGGACAAGGGCGATGCCCGTCGGGCTTACCCCGACTCCGACTGGAGATGTCTGCGCGTCTGGGCTTGGGGTGGCAGTGTCGTGGTCAACTGGCTTTCAACCCTGCCCGAGGTCGACATGCAGAAACTGGTCTGTACCGGTCATTCACGGGGCGGGCAGACCGCCGCCTTGATGGGCATGATCGATGAACGGATTGCGGTCGTCGCCCCGAATGCCGGCGGTTCGATCACCACCGGCTGCCATCGCATCGGCCGGACCCGCAGCATCAAATCCAAGATGAACAGTGGCAACGCGTATTGGTACAGCCCGAACCTGATTCCCTTCGGTGACCGCGAAACGCGGCTGCCCTTCGATCTGCATTTCATCAAGGCCGCCGTGGCACCTCGCGCCTGGTTCAACTCCAACGGCCTTGCCGACGGACTCAATCCCGAAGGCGGCATGGTCACCTGGCGCGCCGCTCGGGTGGTTTACGATTGGATGAGCGTGAAGGAGAAATGCGCCCAGTGGTACCGCGAAGGCGGCCACGATCAGGGCGAGCAGGATTGGAAGACGCTGGCCGATTTCGCGGATTTCATCTTTTTCCAAGAACCTCTCCCTGATCCCAAGGCGTTTTACCAGGAGCCCTGGCCAGAAATGCCACAGTTGTTTTCGTGGAAAGCTCCGCGTCGGAGATATTGAGACTGATGTGAATGCGGCGAGCTTAAGCGGGTCAATCAGAAGTGTGGCTTGCCAACCGAATCATGAGTCGGTAGTTCGAAGCACCCGCGGGCCTCAAGTGCGGTCTTCACGCTACCCGATGGATAGGAATGTCCGTCCTGTGGTTCTGGGCGTCATTCGAAATACGCTGCCACATCATATTCCGCTCAGCCGCCAAAGCAGGTCAGCGTGCCGTTCTTGCTGCTGAGGAAGACCTTGCCGGAGGCGATGGAGAGGCCGTCGAAGCTGGGGTATTCGTTGATCTTGAGTTCGAATATCTTGTTGCCGGTTTCCTTGTTGATCATCTGGAGGAAGATGTCGCTCTTGCCTTCGAAGGCGGCACGGGCTTTCTCGGGGTTCTTGAAAGCGAGGTGGTCCTTCTTTTGGCCGACGTCGACGGGGCCGGCGATGACGATCTTGTCACTGCCGACGGCCATGGCGCGGACGGTGATGGGGTTCTTGCTGCTCCAGAGTTTTTCCGGGGGGACGGCGTTGGGACGCTTTTGCTTTTTGCCGCGGCGGGCGGCTTTCTGTTCCTCGACGGTGGGCGGGGCGGCTTGACTGTCACTGGCGAATAACAGGTAGGTGTCGGTGGCGTGTCCGACCTTGCCGCCCATGACCTTCTCGCGGCCGTAGGCGAAGACGCGATCGTTGTCGACGCACATGATGCGGCCGAAGGGAAGCGAACCGCCGGCCTGCGCCCACTTGGACCATCCGGCACCGTGATTCTTGCCGTAACGCCAGTAGGCGCGGACAAACCATTCTTCGTCGAGCATGCCGGTGACGGAATAGAGATGTGAACTGGTGGATTCTGATTCCTTGCCCTGTTGGTCGAACGCGAGGTGTTTCAGGAAGACGAGCTCACCGTCGCCACAGAGAATGTCCGAGCTGCAGCCGACCATATCGAAGGAACGCGGCGTCTCCTTGAATAGCTCCTTGTCGGTGTCCGGATCGAGGTGATAGAGGACGTTGCGGTTGAGCTGCCGGCCGGTGATCGGATCGAGTTGATAGAAGATGATGCCGCCATCCATGTAGGTGGAGCGACCGGCGGTGAACCAGAGCTTGTCGTTCTGGACGATGACGGATCCGTGGACTGGCCAGAGAGATTCCATACGGCCGTAGATGTTGACCAGGCGTTCCTCGGGCGCGGCGCGGAACTTCCAGGCGAGCTCGCCGGATTGGGCGTCGAGGTTGTAGACCCAGCCGTCGGCGGATCCGAAAATGAGGCGGCCTTCATGCCAGGTCGGGGCGCTGTCGATGCGGGCGTTGGCGGAAAACTTCCAACGGATCTTACCGTCGTTCTGCGAGAGGGCGTAGACGGTGTATTGATCGACGGAGGCGACGAACACCGAGTCACCGACGACGACTGCCTGGGTCAATTTGCCGCCGATCTTCGTGGACCAGTCCTTCTTTACCTTGCCGGCGATGGAGCCGGTGGCAGTGCCACTGCGACTGTTGTCAAAACGATACATCGGCCAATCGCCTTTGCCGGCCGCACCGCCGGATTTGCCAAAGGCGGAGCCTTTCACCAGGACCGGTTTCTTCGGGAAGTTGATGTGGCCGGACTCGGTGTGGCGCGCACGGGCGGCGAAGAGCCCGGGGACTTTCACTGTGGGATTGCAACCGCAGGCATCGGGCGGGACGTAGATCATGCCGTTGGCGGGCATGACACCATACTGGCAGGTACCGCGCATCCAGCTGTTGTTGCCCACCCATTTGCTTTGGTTCACATCAATGAATTCCACGCCGGACCGACCGGTGATGATGAAGTCTTCCGTGGCCTTGTAACGGTGGCAGCGCGGATGCGGCATGCTGACGGGATCGGCCTTGGTGTTGACCTCCTTCACCACCTTGCCGCTCTTCACATCGTATCCGACGAACTTGGTGCCGATGAACGCGACGTCCTTGATCACGAAGATATCGACGGGCGCGTTGTAACCCTCGGTGCCCTGGGCCTGCCAAAGCTCTTTGCCGTCCTTGAGCGAATAAGCGCGCACCTTGTTCGGGACCTTTCGTGCGTAGCCTTTCTCGGTCCAGCCCTGCACGCCCCAAGTCACCTTGCCTTCGTTCGCGGCGTCGCCGGGACTCTTCACTTCCCGGTCCGCGCAGATCACGACTCCGTCGGCCATCACCAAGGTGGGCGAGGAGTAGGCCATGCGCCGGGCCGGTGTGGGCCGGGCCTTGCGCCAACGCACCTTGCCAGTGGCAGCGTCCAGGCAACCCATGCCCTTGGTGCTCTGGTAGGCGAGGGCGCCTCCCTTGATGCCAACGGTTTGCGGCAGGAGGAAATCGCCCTTCTCAAAATCCATTCGCCAAATTTGCTTGTTGGACTTGGGATCGTAGGCGGCGATGAAACGAAAGTCGGTGGCCTTCGGTTCGTTGCGATAAAACAAGCCGCCGCCTTCACGATAGATTTCGGATGATCCGACGACCACGTACAATCGGCCCTCGTCGAACAGCACTTCCTCCGCGAATTCCGTGCCTTTGAAAGTATGCAATGTCTTGCCTGTTGCGGCATCCAGGTGACTGACTGGCGCTCCCAATCCCAAGGTCACAAACACGCTGTCGTCCACCGCGATCAAGCGGCGCGGAAGATGCACCGGTCCGGAGCGGAAGTGGCGTAGGTGATCGTTCCAGATCGGGATTTTTCGTTCCCACAGCATCGTGCCGTTGAAGGCGTCGCGTCCCTGAAGCTTCCACGCGGAATTGAAACGGATCGAAGCCAACGGTGCCGAATCCATGATCGTGAACATACGTCCCTTCGCCGTGACCATCGCGCTCAGGCTCGCCATTTCTTCGTGGCTGCGGCTCCACTTCGGGGTGCTGACCCACTGCATGGACCTCGGTTGATTGACGCGCTTGTCCTGCGCCACGGCGTTGTTGTCCGGTCCATGGAGGAAGTGGTTCCACTCGTCGATATCCTTCGGCCACGGCTTGGTGATTTTCTTGCCATCGATGAGAGCCACGCCGAGCGGACGCAAGACGCGCAGGATTTCCGCTTCGGGGACGGTGGATTCCTTTTCGCAGAAGACGAGGTTCACGAGGTTGTCCGCGTATGGCAGTTGTTTCCCATCGTATTGCATCGCCGAGCTCTGGCCGTAAGAGGCCTTGGCGAAGAGCAGCTTGCGGGAGGCGGTGAGAGATTTTGCCGAGCGCTCCAGCACGTGAAGTTGCACGTGTTCACCCTCGACGAGATTGGCAGACAATTCGGATCCGCTGGCATCGAGATGCACGATGATGCCGCCGTGGAAGCCGGCTTCCTTGCGGATGTCATCCGCGGTCTTGCCGGGAGACAGGCAGATCGAAAGAAACAGAACGAGGGACGAAAAAGAGATGAAGCGTGTTTTCATGGGCAGTAATCCGGCGAATCGACCGGCATTCAGCAACGATTTCCGGCCGGTATCAAGGGAACATTGTCGCGAGCCGGCGGATCGTTTCCGTATTGCTCCCGCGATGGTGTCGTGAGACACCCGTTCATCCACATGAAAGCGATCACCCAATTGATCTGCGCCGTGCTGCTCGTGTCCACAACTGTTCGCGGAGCAGAATTGCCTTTTCCGCTGCCGCGGGTGAATGACCTCGATGATTACATGCGGGAGGCGATGGCGTTTGTAGCCAAGAATCCCAAGTCGCCCTACACGCCGCGGGTGTTGATGGACATCCTGATGGTGTTCACCGCGAGCAAGAAGGAAACGGATCGCGACAAGATTCGCCGCCTGTTGATCGCGGAGTATCCGGAATCGCTCGAAGGAAGATTCGCCGTCACCCTGTATGAGGACGCCGACGATTACCGCGAGACCTTGCTGAAGATGTTCAATGATGATGAGCAAGGTTCGAAGACCGGTTTTGGCCGTGGTTCCATCTCCCGCGCCTTGATGGGCTTTCGGGTGTACGATGCGGACGTTTTCAAGCAAAGCGAAGTCCTTGTCCGTTCGATCTTTGCTGCTGAAGAAGCGGGCGAATT
>JBMYQZ010000106.1:0-11198 GCA_049601855.1 Limisphaerales bacterium
GTCAATTCCCCTTCCCGGCCGATCATCTCAATCAACTTGGTTGGTGGGGACCTCCAAGCTGGGATGCCCCCTTTCACTCGCTCTCCGTCATCTCCGAATGGAAAAAGAAATTCAGAGAAACCGAACAACAGGTGAAAGACCTCTACCTCCGCATCGCCGACGAACTCAGCGGCTTGTGATCACTTGACGATTTTGATCACGTCACCGCGCTTCAACACGACGTCACGGCCTTCCTTCCGCAACTCACCTACATCTCGACGAATCACCTGACTCCCGCGCAAAACCTCCAAGGCCTTCACGCCGGCATCCAATTCCGCACGCCTCGACGCCGCGTAAAGCGTCATCCCATCCTTCCACGGCAACCAGCGAGCTGTCCGGCCGCCCTCTTCGATCACCTTCACCGCGCTCGGACGAATGATACTGCCGGCAGTCATCACCCCCGCCTTCGCCAACCCGCCCGCCGCCTTCACGCCTTCACCGGCGACTTTTCCGGTCGTGGTGATGGTGGTCTTCAGGAGCGAACCGGTGGCACCAAACGTCTTCTCGACAATGCATCCAGTGCCGACGACGAGCGCAATTGGAATCAGCCCGAAGGCCAATTTACACGGAGTGGGCATGCCCCGAGCATAGGATCATACCGGCAGAACCAGAACCGAAATCATACGACCTCTCTCAGTGTCCGAATCACGAGTCTACACCAACACGACCTCGGTCGTCGCAGCGTCTTCTTCCCAGTTCTTGGTCGGCTTCGAACCGATGTTCGAAATGATCTTGGGAGCCAGCTGTTTCCCGCGGGCCTTGGCGCCTTTGACCAAAAGTTCCTTCGGCTTGCAGGTGGACTGATTCACCTTCTGCCGCGGAACGGGTTTGTAGCGGATGAACAGCTTCTCCGGCGTTCCCTTGGCGAAATAGACAATCCGTCCTTTGCCGGGAATCAGGCTATATTCCTTGTTCATGATCGTGCCGCCAAACGTGAACCGCTTCACGAAACACGCTTCCCGCGTCTGGTAGACCATGGTGAACACGGAATCGCGATCGGGGTGATCGCAGAAGTACAGCTTCTCGCCGACGAAGAATTTCTCCTCGATCTGCATCACCTTGTAGTGACCGTCTTTCGAGACCATCAGCAACTTGTCAAACTGCGTGCAGGCGATCTGAAACTCAGCGCCCGTGACCTTGTAACCGATGTAGCCCTTCGCCCGATCGTAGGCGACCTTGAATCCCTTGAACGCCACTTCGCGGGCATCCACCTCATCGAAACGCGCCCGCTTGGTCTTGCGCGGATACTGCTTGCCGTATTTTTCCAACAAGCCCTTCAGATGATTGATCACGTAGCGGGTCAGACCCTTGAGATTCTTCTTCGTCTCCTCGATGTCCGCGAGGACCTTCCGGATCTCCTCCTTGTGCTTGTTGATGTCGAAGAGCGAGATTCGGCGAATGCGCACGCCGAGCAGCATCTCGACATCCTCGTCGATCAGATCGCGATACATCTTCTTCCGATGCGGTTTGAAGCCCGCGTAAATCGCCTCGTAAATCGCCTCGTTCGATTTGCATTCCTCGATGCTCTTGTAGATACGGTTCTCCACGAAGAGCTGCACCAAGGTCTTGAAGTGGAGTTCCTGCTCCAGCTTCTTGAGCCTGAGTTCGAGTTCCGCCTTCAGGATCGCCACCAGTCGTTCAGTGTTGGCGTGCAACACTTCGGAGACCGTCATCTCCGCCGGGCGGTTGTCACGAATCACCGTGATGCGGGAGGAGATCGTCGCTTCACAGTTCGTAAACGCATAAAGCGCATCCACCAATTTCTCGGCATTCACCCCGGTCGGAGTCGTAATCTGGATTTCAACCTTTTCCGCGGTGAAGTCGTCGATACCCTTCACCTTCAACTTTCCCTTGCGCGAAGCATCCTCGATCGAGCCAATTAACGACTCTGAGGTCGTGGCCGGCGGAAGCTCCGTGATCACGACGGTGGATTTGTCCTTCACCTTGATCTTGGCGCGTACACGTATACTGCCGCGACCATCCTTGTAGTCACGCGAATCCATCAAACCACCGGTCGGAAAGTCCGGCACCACTTTGAAACTCTCCTTCTTCAGAATGGAAATCTGCGCCTCGATCAGTTCGCAAAAATTGTGCGGCAGGATC
This sequence comes from Limisphaerales bacterium, assembly GCA_049601855.1. GTDB lineage: Bacteria > Verrucomicrobiota > Verrucomicrobiia > Limisphaerales > JAYPXF01. The sequence goes on from JBMYQZ010000106.1 coordinate 2,143, forward strand.
TTCGAGGACATGCCCACCGCGATGCCTTCCGTACCGAGCATCAACAGCAAGGGCAGCTTGGATGGCAGCGTGACCGGCTCCTTGTTGCGGCCGTCATAGCTCGGAACGAACTCGGTGATCTCGTCGTTGAAGATCTCATTCCGCGCCAACTCCGTGAGCCGACACTCGATGTACCGGGAAGCAGCCGCCGGGTCGCCGGTGTAGATGTTGCCGAAGTTCCCCTGCCCTTCGATCAGGTATCGCTTGTTCGCAAGATTGACCAGCGCGTCACCGATGGAGGCATCACCGTGCGGGTGATACTGCATCGTGTGACCAACCACGTTGGCCACCTTGATGAACTTGCCATCGTCCTTCTCCTTCAACGCCCAGAGAATGCGGCGCTGCACCGGCTTCAATCCGTCGGCGACATTCGGAATCGCCCGGTCGCGAATGACGTAGGAGGCATACTCCAGGAAACTCTTGTCCATCCGCACGTGCATCGGACCTTTCTCCTCCGGCAGCACGAGCTTCTCTTTCGGCTTCTTCTCTCGCATTGAGACGGACCGATTGGCCGCCGCTTTTTTCTTTGCTCCCATTCGTCAGATAATCTCTTCAATCACCGATGGACACGGGTGGATCGGTGACACAGCTGATTCGTCGTCATCCTGATCATCCGGAAATGCAAAGCACCCCCGACTGTCACCGGATACCAGACTCCATCTGTGTCGATCTGTGTCCATCTGCGGTCTAAATCAGGATCAGTCTTCCACCGGCACGACCAGGTTCTCCATGATGTATTCCTTCCGGTCCGGCGTGTTCTTGCCCATGTAAAAATTGAGAATCGCCGTCGAATCCGGCTTCGGAGTGTACTCCACCTGGCTCAGGCGCATGCCCTTGCCGATGAAGTCTTTGAATTCTTTCGGCGAGATTTCTCCCAGCCCTTTGAATCGAGTGATTTCAGCACTCTTACCGCAGGCCTCGATCGCCGCTTCGCGCTCTTCATCCGAGTAGCAGTAATAAGTCAGCTTCTTGTTACGCACGCGGAACAGCGGCGTTTCCAGAACCCACAAGTGCCCGTCGTGAATGACCTGCTCGAAATAGCGGTAAAAGTATGTGATCAGGAGATTGCGAATGTGCAGACCGTCAACATCCGCATCCGTCGCCAGGATCACCTTCTCGTAGCGCAGACCATCGATGCTGTCCTCGATATTCAGGGCCCGCATGAGATTGTACATCTCATCGTTCTTGTAGATCGCGTCGCGCTTGAGATCGCAGGTATTCAGCGGCTTGCCCTTCAGCGTGAAGATCGCCTGGTTGTTCGGATCGCGACAACTCACGATCGAACCGGCCGCCGACTGGCCTTCCGTGATGAAGACCATCGTGCCCCGCCCCTTGCATTTCTTGCGGTCGTAAGTGTGTTTGCAGTCCTTCAACTGCGGAATGCGGATCGTCACGGCCTTGGCCCGATCGCGGGCCATTTTCTTGACCTGCTGCAATTCCTTCCGCAGCTGTTGCGTATCCAGAATCTTCTGGATCATCTTCTCTGCGACATCCCGGTTGCGGTTCATGAAGTGCAACACTTCCTCCCGCACTCGGTTCACGAGATCGGAGCGAATCTCCGTGTTACCCAGCTTGTTCTTGGTCTGGGATTCGAACATCGGATCCTGCAGGCGGATCGCCACTGCGCCCACCATCGACTCACGCACGTCGTCGCCATCGAACTTCGCCTTGCCGTATTCATTCATCGCCTTCAGCAGACCTTCGCGAAAAGCACTCAGGTGCGTGCCACCGTCCGAGGTGTACTGCCCATTGACGAAGGAGAAGAAAGTCTCTCCGTAGTGGCTGTTGCTGTGCGTAAAACAGAACTCGAGCGTCTTGGTCGCAAAGCGCAACGGCGGATAAATCGGCTCGGCCGACTCGTTCTTCAACACCTCCATTACAAGATCATGCAGACCATTGCGGGACTTGAAGGCCTTGCCGTTGAAGATCAGCTTCAGACCCGTATTCAGATACGAGTAGTGCCGGAGCCGCTTCGCGACCAGTTCATCACTGAATTGAATCTTCTTAAAAATCTCCGGATCCGGTTCGAAACTGATAAACGTCCCGTCCAAGGCCGCCTTGTCCTTGCCCTCGTTTTCCTTCCGAAGTTTGCCCTGGGAGAACACGCCTTCGACGTATTTGCCCTTCCGGTGACTCCGAACCGTGAATTTCTTGGAGAGCGCGTTGACTGCCTTCGTCCCCACCCCATTCAGACCCACACTGAACTGGAAGACGTCATCGTTGTATTTCGCGCCGGTGTTGATGCGGGAAACGCAGTCGATCACCTTCCCCAGCGGAATCCCCCGTCCGTAGTCCCGAACTGAGACCACGTTATCCTTAATCTCGATGTGAACCTCCTTCCCATGGCCCATAATGTACTCATCGATAGCGTTATCGATGACTTCCTTCAGCAGAATGTATCCGCCGTCATCGTAATGGCTCCCATCGCCGATCCGCCCGATGTACATCCCCGTCCGCAAACGGATATGCTCCAGTGATGAAAGCGTCTTGATCTTGCTCTCATCATAAACAGGCTTTTTCGCCGCCGATTTCGCTTTCGATGCCATATCTGGGGGCGGGAATCATTACCCAATACCATCCCTTGTGGCCACCCGGAATTGTTCACAGTGACCTGATAGTCACTCAGAAGCCGGCCCATAGAGCCAATGACAGGACTTCTTGATGTCGTCGGCGATGAGGTAGACCGACGGAACGAGGATCAGTGAGGTGACAGTGGAGTAGAGAACGCCGAAGCCGAGGCTGATGGCCATCGGGATGAGAAACTGGGCGTCCAGGCTCTTTTCCAGAATCAGGGGGGTGAGACCAACGAAAGTGGAGACGGAGGTAAGGAGGATGGGGCGAAAGCGTCTCGGCCCGGCGACCCGGACGGCTTCCAGTTCAGACATTCCCGAGCGGCGGGCGCGATTGATGAAATCCACGAGCACCAGGTTGTCGTTCACGGCTACGCCAGCCAAGGCAACGAAGCCAAACATCGACAGGACTGTGAGTTCCATCCCCATCACCATGTGACCCGCGACGGCGCCGACGAAACCGAACGGGACCGCGGTCATGACAACGAAGGGTTGGAAGTAAGATTTCAGCGGGATGGCCACCAACGCGAAGATGAGGAACATCGAGAAGACGAAACCACGTGCAAGACCGGCCATGGTCTTTTTCTGCTCGGCGCGTTCGCCTTCGAATTCGTAGCGCAGCCCCGGGTGTTTTCGCATCAACTCGGGCAGGTAGTTCTCCTGAAGGTCGTTCACGATCTCGTTGTTATTACCTTTGCTGGCGTCAACGTCGGCGGTGACGTTGAGGGCGCGTTGGCGGTCGACGCGATCGATGGTGCTGAAGCCACGACCGATCGTGGCTTCAGCGACGGTGGAGAACGGGACTTCGGCTCCATCCGGCAGACGGATGCGCATGTTCTCGAGATTGTAGAGGGAACGGCGTTCGTCCTTCGGATAACGAACCATCACGCGGACATCGTCACGGCCGCGTTGGATGCGTTGGGCTTCTTCCCCATAGAAAGCTTGTCGAACCTGTCGGGCGAGATCCGACAGCGTCAGCCCGCTGGCTTCGGCGGCAGGTTTGATGTCGAGTTTGATTTCCTGTTTACCGGAGCGGTAGCTGTCAGAGATGTCGTAGACGCCCGGATAAGTCTGCAGCTTTTCCTTGAACTCGGCGGCCGCGACACGAAGTTGATCGACGTTGGGCCCGGAGAGCTGGACGTTGATGGCGTTGCCGGCAGTGAAGATGCTGGAGGTGAAGGTAAGCTCCACGGCACCTGGAACCGGACCGACAAGATCGCGCCAGCGATTCGCGACTTCAGCGGAGGACACAGGGCGGTTCTCCGATTCCATCAACTGCACATGAATTTCGCCCACGTTGTCGCGGGAAAAGCTTTGACCGTTGGCACCGCCGTTCTTGCTCTGGGCCGTGCGGTAGGGTTGGTCGCCCACCGAGGCGGTGAGGTTGCGAAAAAGGCGGTTGGTTCCAAGCCGCAGCTTGCCTTCGTATTCATCGCGGATTTGAAGAGCGGCATTCTCGATCCTTTCAATCGTGTCCTTGGTGACTTCGGGTGGGGTGCCTTCGGGTAGCGTCAAGAAGCAGGCGATGTCATCACCTTCCACGGGCGGGAAGAACTGAAACTTGATGAAGCCGCTGTAGACGAGCGCGATCATCAGGCAAACGGACGAGATACCGGCAGCGACGGTCGTGTAGCGCCAATTGAGGCAGACGGCGAGGAAGGGCTTGTAGGCGCGCTCGATAAACCAGTTCAGGAATCGGCTGACGGCATTCTGGATCCGGGTGATGGGATTGCTCGTCGGTGCATCAACATCGATGCGTTTCATGTGACTGAGGTGATTTGGCAATCCCCACATCGATTCGAGCAACGAAAACAACAAGGTGGGCACGACAATCAACGGAATCCCTTTCAGGATCTTGCCGGTGTTCCCTTCGACCATCGCCATCGGAGCAAAGGCGGCCACGGTGGTCATGATCGAGAAACACACGGGAACCGCGACTTCCTTCGCCCCGCGGATGCTGGCAACCAATGAGTCGTCACCTTCCTGTACATGCGTGAAGATGTTCTCCGATACCACGATTGCATCGTCCACCACGATCCCGAGGACGATCAGGAACGCGAACAGAGTCATCATGTTGATCGACACATCGAGGTGCGGCATGACCCATAATGTCCCCAGAAACGAAACAAAGATTCCCAGTGCCACCCAAAACGCGAGCCGAACACGCATAAACAAGGTCAACACGACGAGCACGCAGATCAGCCCGTAGAACGCGTTCTTGGTGAGCAGGTGGAGGCGGTGCTTCAGGTATTCCGAGTAGTCCGCGAACGGCGACACGGAAACGCCATTGGGTAGTTGCATGTTCGCCTTCGCACAATAGTCATGAACGGCCCGCGAGATCCCGAAGGCACTTTGATCCCCGACGCGGTAGACCTGCACGACCACGGCGGGCCGGTCGTTGAAGCGGGCGAAGCGAACCGTGTCCTCAAATCCGTCCACGATCGTGGCCACATCGGAAAGCAGCAACCGGGATCCGTCTGGACGGGTCAGCAGCGGAATCTTCTCAAACTCCTCCGTCGTATAAGCCTGCCCCTGCACCCGAAGCAGAAATTCACCGCCATCCGTCCGAATCGATCCGCCGGGCAGATCCAACGACGACTTGCGCACCGCCGCGGCCACCGCATCGAAGGTCAATCCGTAGCGCCTCATGGTGGCCTCTGAAACCTCGATCGCGATTTCGTAGGGACGCGCGACCTCCAGTTCCACCTGCGTGATTCCAGGAAGATGCGAAACTTCATCGCGGACACGTTCGCCGTAGCGTTTCAGCGTGGTCTCATCGACATCTCCAAACACCGCGATGTTGATCACCTGACTCTTGACGATGAGTTCCTGGATGATCGGCTTCTCGGTCTCGGTCGGAAACGTGTCGATCGCATCCACCTCGGCCTTGATGTCATCCAGCACCTTGTCGGCGTTCGCACCGTGCAACAGTTCCGCCGTCACCATGCTCATTCCCTCCGCCGAGGCAGAACGGATCTTGGCGATACCGTCGATACCGTTGATCGCCTCTTCCACGCGCACGCTGACAGCGTTCTCCACCTCTTCCGGCGCCGCACCGCGATAGGAAATTCCGATCGTGATGATGTCCGCGGAGAACTCCGGAAACACCTCCTTCTTGAGTGTGAACAGCGAGATGAAGCCACCGACGAGAATCACCACGATCATCATCTTCGCCGCCACGCCATTCTTGGCCATCCACGCAATGGGGCCCTTCATCTGGCGCAATTCTTCGCTCTCCTCGTTCACGGCTCGAGTTCGCGGGGATTCACGTTCATGCCGTCCACCGGCGCGTCCAACAGCGACACACAGATCCGGTCACCTTCCTCAATGCCACTGGTCAACAAGGCTTCCTTCGCCGTGAGGCGCAAGACCTCGACCGTCCGAAAACGCAACTGACCTTCCGTATCCACCACGATGGTCTGGTCCTCTCCCCGCATCGCCGCGCGAGGCACGCGATAAACGCCCGCCACTTCTTTGCCCTCGATCTCTGCATCGACGAACAATCCCAGCGCCAAGGGCGTCCGGGTTTTCTTTCGGTTCAGTCCATAGGGATCGTCAACCCGAACAACTCCCATCAACATCCGGGTCTGACCATCAATGCTACCGGCGGTGCGAACCAGGCGGCCTTGCCAGACACATTGATTCCCTCCCAATTCAGCGCTGATCTGAACCGCCGGCTGATGATCCGGCTCATTTGCTCCAATCGCGAAATCCAGGAAACCCAGTTCATCCAAGGGTAAGGGCAAACGGATTTCGACGTAATCCACGGCATAGATGCGGGCAACGGGGACCCCGCGATTGATCACCTGCCCGACGCCGGCATTCTTCATCCGCACGCGACCATTGAACGGCGCCTTGATTTCGCAACGCGTCAGATCCAGCTTGGCTTTGTCCAGCGCGGCTTCCGCGGAACGAATGCCGGACTGGGCCTGGGCCAATTGCGGTTCGCGCAACAGCAAGGCCGACGCCCTGCCTTTGCCCAAGGCTTCCCACTCCTTCTTCGCAACCTTCGCCTCCGCCAATTCCCGTTCCAACAAAACGCGTGCCTGCGCGACCGCGGCATCGGCCTGCGTGACGGCGACGTCGTAATCGCGCCGATCGATCCTCAGCAACGCTTCGCCCTCGCGGAAAAAACCGCCATCCGCAAAGCCCTCCGCCGCCCACTCGATGCGACCCGAGACCTCACCCACCAAATCAATCTCCGTGCGGGCGGCGACTTCACCCTGCGAGCGAACGACGAATTGGTGCGGGCCGGGTTTCACGGACACCACCTCGACGAGTGGAACCACTTCCGTCACTGGCTCGGGCTTGATCTCGCGTTTGTGCTTGATCAACAGGTGCACCGCGAGCCCCGTCAGTCCGAGAATCACCAGGGGCAGAGCAATTTTAAGAACCGTCTTCATCAGTTTCTTTCATTTCAAATCCACCGCCCAACGCCAGGTGCAGAGCGATCCGGTTATCCAGTCGAACGCGGCGAACCGTGATCAACTGGCTTTCCGCCTCCAAGGCGCGGCGTTGGGTTTCGAGCAAAGTGGTGTAGGGTTCCAGCCCCGCCTCGTAGCGCTGCTGCGCCAACGATTCCGCGGCCTTCGCTTCCGAGGAGCTGGCACTCAGTTCCATTTCGCGACGTTGCAGAATGGCTTCGTTGGCGAGCGCAGTCTCCACCTCGCGAAAGGCATTCAAGACCGCCGAGTCATACTCCGCGGCTTCGGCCTTGGTCAGAGCCTTGTTCAGTCGAACGTTGGCGCGCAGGCGTCCACCTTGAAAGATCGGCTGGGCGGCATTGGCCGCGATGGACCAGATGCTGAAATTGTGTTCGAGCAGATCCTCCAGTTCATTGCTCGTCCGACCACCGTTGGCAGTGAGACTCAAGCGCGGCAGCAGACTCGCCTTTGCCTCCGCCACACGATAACCAGCCGCTTCCAAGCGCCAGCGAGCGGCCAACAGATCAGGACGGCGCCCCAGCAACTCGCTGGGCAACCCGGCCGGCACCTCGGCGGTCAGGTACGGCAATGAACCTCCCGTGACCTTGCCGTTCGGATATTTCCCCGCCAAAGCCTGCAACTGTCGGCGCGCGTCATTTGCCTCGGCTTCTCGCAAAGCCACCAAGGCACGCGCCGACGAGGCTTTACTGTTGGCCAGGCGAAGTTCCAGTGGCGGACGAATCCCCTGTTCGTATCGCTCCTGTACCTTGGCGCGCGTCGTCTCGAAATTGCCCGCCGTCCGCTGCGCCAGTTCCAATTGTCGCTCCGCCTCCGTCAGTCGAAACCAACTGCGAACGATCTGTCCGACCAACGAAAGTCGAGCGCCTTGCAAATCATCCGTCGCCGCGAGGTAGTCGGCCAAGGCCGCCTTGTTCCCCGAACTGATGCGGCCCCAAATATCGAGCTCCCAATTCGCGACGAGGTTGAACTGGTGCGTGTTGTAACGGGTCTTCAACGGACCGGCGGCTCCGGGGATGGGCAGGCCGACGAACACCTGTTGTTGACGCGAAGATCCGAACTGCGCGTCGACCGTCGGCAACCGCACCGCACCCGCGATCCGGCTCTGTTCCTGCGCGGCTTCGACGCGAGCCTTCATCGCCTTGAGGTCGTAATTCTGTATCAAAGCCGTCTCGACCAGTTGCACCAGATTGCTGTCACCGAACTCATGCCACCATTCGTTCGCCGGCCGAGCTCTGGCGGTCGAAGTGCTCCAGAGTGCTGGTGCGTTCACGGACTCCTCAGGTGTCTTGGTAGAGGAGCACGCGGTGGCGAAGACGACCAACAGGCCCAATGCGACCAATTTCGCCGCCGCGACCGAGCGTTTCTTTTTGGAGGCCACCACCGGAGCCCGGAAGCCGCCGGCGAGAAACGCGGTCATTTGACGCACGACTTCCTGGGTGTCACTCGGATCACACATCCCGCCGGTGAACGAACTGATTTTCGTGGGATCGGCCATCACGTGCCCCATTGTCCCGATCATAAAATGAAAGCGCCACATCAAGACATGAGCTGGCAATTCCGGACAGGCCCGAGCCAAGGCCTCGCCAAATCGCTTCGCCACGTCCCCAAACTGTGAATTCACCATCGCCTGCAACTCATCGCTCGGTTCCGCAATCGTCCGACCGAACAGTCGCATCACATCCGGACCGCCCTGATCCGGATCGCGAGCCAGCTTCAAGGCCGGCCGTATCATCGATTCGATAATCGGTTCCAAGCGGGGACGGCGATCTCCCGTATGCGTCAGGAATTCATCGAGAAGTTGGAGCCGTTCGTCATTCAACGGTCCAATCCGCCGCGCAAACACCGCCTGGATCAACGCCTCCTTGGAACCAAAATGATAATGAACCGCCGCCAGATTCACCCCCGCCACCGAGATGATGTGCCGCAGCGAAGCCGCATCAAACCCCAGATCCGCGAAGGCCTGCTCAGCGGCATCGAGAATCAGGGTCTTCGTGTCCGTATC
>JBMYQZ010000107.1:0-11176 GCA_049601855.1 Limisphaerales bacterium
CCTTCATGGTGACAATGGTTCCGCCAACCAGAGCCAGTGTTCCGCGAGGCCGGTGATGACTGGTCTTGAAGCCGACGTTGGTTCCCTTGGTTTCGGGCGGGGGGAGTTTCTCAGGTGCGCCCTCAAGGAAGGCAAATGTATCGCTCAATTCGCGCGTAAACCGGCTTGGACCGAGGGACCAATGGAGGCGTTTGCTGTCGCCGGAGAAATGAATCGATTCGCCCGCCGTGCTGCTGACCTTCTTCAAGGGCAACGACTTGGTGTTGGGACCCACCGCGATCATTTTCCCCGTCCGGAGAAATGGCGCGACATAGACGTTGAAGCGTTCGATGAAGGCGATCCAATTGCCATCCGGGGACAGGCAGAAGTCCGTGGCCCATTTGCCGGAGAAATGTACGCATTCCTCGTTGCCGTCGAGGTCGATCGAATAGAATTGCCGATTGTCCCCGCCGGCGTCGGACTTCGTACGAGTGAGGTAGACACGATCGTTTTCCGGTCCGAACGTCGCGGTTGCCTGAGTCTTGGCGACGAGTTTCGTTTTTCCGCCCGCAACGGGAACTCGATAGAGACCGGTATGTCGGGACCAGAGAGGAGATCGCAGCCAGCCACCCGCGCGCTTGGAGTACACCAACGTCTTTCCATCCGGCGAGAGTGCCGGAGACGTGTAGTGGCCAGGTTGTTTGACCAGAATGCGGGTACTGCCCTGCTCTTTTCCCCGAATGGAGGTCAGGCGTACGTCGCCCAGTTCTTCGTCGTCCCAAGTGGTGTAGACGATGCCGTCGCCGTTGGGCGTGAATTGTGGGTAGAACTCAAAGCGATCGTCCTGCTCCGTAAGGCGACGAGGTTTGCCGTCGGGTAGATCGCGAAGATAGATGTGACCCAGCGCCTGATAGGCGATTTGATCACCCGCCGGTGAAGTCCGCAGCCAGCGCAGCATCTTCACATCGAATTTGCCGGGGGCTACCTTTTGTGGAAAGCGAAGCGACTGAACCACCGTCCGCGTGTCGTTGATCCGGAACGGGATCACGTTGGCCTTGCCCGTGGCAATATTGATGCGACGAATCTTACCGCGAGCCCAAACCACGATGGACCTGGCATCAGGTGTCCAGGCAAAGGTTGGATAGACGCCGTGGATCGCCCAGGTCTCCTGCATGTCCCGCTCCAGATCGTCGTAAACCAAACGGACCGCGCCGGATTCCGGATCAAACAAATGCAGTCCCGTCTTGCCATCCACGCGGCGGACAAAGGCGATGGTCTTGCCGTCAGGTGAAGGCGTGGGCCGGCAGGCGCCTCCTGGCCCGGTGATCAGGCGTTCCGTTTCACCCTTCTCCAACTCCAGCTGTTTGATGATGTAAATCTGCTGATTGGAATCCTTGCTGTACTCGAAGCTCTTTCCCGGCGAGGCATCTTCCGAGTAATAGAGATATTTTCCGTTGGGCGAAAAGATCGGTTCGTTGCTGTCCTTCTGCTCCGTAAGCTTCTTGGTAAGTTGGAGACCGGTGGTGCCCCCATTACGGTGATACAGCCACATCTCTCCCGCGCCGAGGGATCGACGACTGACGAAGTGTTTACGCGCGACGATGTACTCTCCATCTGGTCGCCAAGCGGGACCGGTGACCAGACGGTAGGTTTCGGCGGAGATCTGTTTCAGATCCTTGCCGTCGCTGCCAATCGTCCAGATGTTGTCGCCACCGAACCCATTCTTCCCCGTGCGATCACTGGTAAAGGCGATGGTCTTGCCGTCGGGACTGAAGCGCGGCTGCATGTCCCAGGCAATGCCTTTGGTAATCTTGCGCGGGGTCTCGGAACCACCGATCGGCATGACATAAAGATCGCCGAGCAGATCGAATACGATCTGCTTCCCATCCGGACTGACGTCGAGATTGACCCAGGTTCCCTCGGTCGTGTCGATCGCTTGTTCGGAGGTGTGTTCGGAGGGTTTTTCGACGTCCCACTTCGCAGCCTCATCGACTTCCTTGCCCTTTTTCTTCGCCGCCTTCGGCGCCCCGATGACCGGCGTCGACATAAACAAGGTCCCCGCGATTAGAGTGGCGAGCAGCAGAATGGATGAGTGTTTCATTTCAGTTGATCTGTTCAACCCAACTGGGTCGGAACGCTCGGAAAGTAGAACCCAAGGTAAGAAAGTTCGCAGTCCTAAATCTCAAAATCACGGCCCCGATCAGACCAGATTCCGCGATCCGTGTGTCACCAACGCAGAATGACTCCTACGGACGGAGCAAACCGACCCGGTAAAAACGATGGGGCGTGACCGGATTCATTTCAGAAAAATCCCATTCAGTGACGGTCAGCAGTCGAGTCTCGACATCGGACCAATTTCTGAAGTCTTGGGATCCTTGCACAACGTAAGTCTGTCCGGTGATCCCGGTGATTCGGAACGACAGACCGCTCCCTGCGGTTGTCAGCGTTCCCAAATCGACTACCGGCAAGGCATTCACAATTCCGATTGTGACGGTTCCGGCACCGTAGGTCGCAACGGGAATCAAGCCCTCTCCAAAGCTCCCGCTCAAGGACGTGAAGGCTCCGGTCACGGAGGAGGCGGTGATGACCTCAAAAGTGTCACTCAGAGTCGGTGTGAAACCATTGGCCAAGGTCGAAGACAAGGCACCTGCCAACGTGGCTGTGCCGGTGATCTGAACGCGGTCAAATTGCGTACCCGCCGTCGTGCCTCCCACGTCAATTGCCAGGGTACCGTTCGCCGCCTGTTGATAGGATCCAGTGATGGAAATCACTCCCAGCGGGGCTCCGGGACGGATCGTTCCGGCGTTGTTGACCACGTCGCCCACCAAGGTCCCCGAGCCGATCAACCCACCGCCGTCGAGGATCAATGGTTGGTCCCAATGCAGGCTGCCGCTGGAGAGCAGCACGCTTCCGGTCACCTGCCGAAACGGGACGTTGAATCGCAGGACTCCACTGTCCGAATGAATCGTTCCGCTGTTGGTAAAAGCGACGCCGAACAATCGAGACTCCCCCGTCCCAGCGGTCTTCTTGAAAGTTCCGAAATTGTGGAATGCGATGCCGGTTCCGCTGCCGTCCAAAATGGTGTCTGCCCGCATATCGAACATGCCATGATTATTGAAGATGGCACCATCCTGAATTCTCAATGAGATATCAGCTCCGGTCCAGATCGTGTCGGCAAAGCAATCGAAGCGTCGTCCGGTAAGGTGCATGGTTTCAAAACTGGTCAAGCTGAGGGAACCCGTGGACTCGACCCGAGTCGTGCCGGAGCCTCGAATGTCGCCGCGCTCATACACGGCGGCGCCCGTTATCGAAAAAATGCCATTTCCGTCAAAGGTGCCGGTGTTGTGCTCGTAGCCGACCGTCGTTGCGGTGGGAAGGTTGAAGATTGCCGTGCCACCGACAATTCGTGTCGTGCCGCTGAACTCGACTGGCCTGGCGGTTGTAATCAGCTCCTTTGACAACTCCGCGGCGGAAATACCGGAATTGAGATCCTTCTGCATGTCCCACGATTGAAGGACGGGCGGGCGGGCGGCTCAATCCTATTTCGAGTGACTCTCCGACGGCGGCTGGTGCTCGGGCAGGCAAAGATGCCAGCGGATGGCAACCAGACGTGAAACGACAACGACGGCTATTCCGATGAAGAGGGCGACGTCACTCCGGCCCGCCATCTGTTGAACCCCGAAGCAACTCCAGCATCCTACAAAGGCGCAGGTGGCATACAGCGGGGTGGCTTTGAAAAGCCGGGGAACTTCGTTGCATATCACATCGCTGATCGCACCTCCGGCGGTCCCGGTGACCACGCCCATCAACGACGCGATGAACAGCGACGTGCCAGCTTCCAAAGCATGATTCGCACCGACGATGGCGAAGAGCCCCAGACCCAGCGCGTCGGGAAATTGCAGCCACCCTTCGATGGGTGTCGCTTTGGACGGAATAAAGGTGCTCACGAGCGCGAGGATGAACACGATGACTGCGTAGTGATCGTTCGCGATCCAGAAGAGTGGATGACGATCCAGAAACAGATCTCGTAAGGTTCCACCAGCGAAGGCCGTGATGAAGGCAACGGTGAAAACCCCGATGAAATCCAAACGATGCTTGCGAGCGAGCAGAATGCCAAAGATCCCCGACGAAACCACGGCACCGAATTCGATCAAATGGAGCATGACGGACCTGGCCTACAGACCCAATTCGGCTTTGACCGCGGCAAACTGTTCCAATGCGAATTCAAGATCTTTGCGGGAATGCGCCGCGGAGATCTGCGTGCGAATGCGCGCTTTTCCCTTGGGCACAACGGGGAAGGAAAAACCGATCACGTAGACACCTCGGGTGAGCATGGCGTCGGCGAATTTCTGCGCCAAGGCTGCGTCACCCAGCATGATGGGAACGATCGGATGTCGCCCCGGCAGGATCTCGAATCCAAGGCGGTCCATCCCTTCACGGAAGAAACGCGTATTCGATTCCAACTGATCCCGCAGATCCGTGGATTCCGAAAGCAGTTCCAAGACCTTCAACGTGGCACCGGCGATGGTCGGTGCCAGGGTGTTGCTGAAGAGATAAGGACGCGATCGTTGGCGAAGGAGTTCCACAATCTCACGGCGTCCGCTCGTGTAGCCACCGCTCGCACCTCCGAGAGCTTTGCCAAGCGTGCCGGTGATGATGTCAATGCGTCCCATCACGTCACAGTGTTCCGGCGTTCCGCGACCGGTCTGCCCCATGAAACCAACGGCGTGCGAATCGTCGACCATGACAAGTGCGTCGTATTTGTCCGCCAAGTCACAGATCGCCTCCAGATTGGCAATGTAGCCGTCCATGGAAAACACGCCGTCCGTCGCAATCAACCGGGTTCGGGCATTGCCGGCTTCCTGCAACTTCGATTCAAGATCAGCCATGTCATTGTTGCGGTAGCGGAAACGCTGGGCCTTGCAGAGACGGACGCCGTCGATGATCGAAGCATGATTCAATTCATCGGAAATGATGGCGTCATCGGGTCCGAGCAAGGTTTCAAACAGACCACCGTTCGCGTCGAAACAGGAGGAGTAAAGGATCGTGTCGTCCGTTCCCAAGAAGTCGCTGAGTTTCTCCTCCAACTGTCGATGTACTCCCTGCGTCCCACAGATGAATCTGACACTGGCACAACCATAGCCCCACTGATCGAGCGCTTCATGTGCTGCCTTTTGAACCTCGGGATGCTGAGCGAGCCCGAGATAATTGTTCGCGCACATGTTCAGTACCGGCGATCCGTCCGCAACACTGATCGTCGTGCCTTGGGGCGTCATGATGACGCGTTCATTCTTGTAGGTGCCGGCGTCGCGAATGTCCGCGAGTTGTGTCTCCAGTAGTTGTCGAAAGGAATCGTTCATGGTTTTGCAGGCAGGGGTGGTAACTTGATCACGGGAGGCTGACCGGTGGCCGGTCGGGTAAACTGTTCGCGATAGTTGGTGAAGCCTTCAATGAACCCTCCGTGACTCAGGAAGAACTGGCCGTTCTCCAAGCCCATGAATCGATCCAGTCGATCGGCCCGACCGGTGCGGTCATGACTGAAACCAGCCGTCGTCAGTTCCTGCCACCTGCCGGCATCGGTTTGGATCCATTGATTGCCATAGAGCGCCTTGCGCACGAGGTGGCCGTTATGACCGCCGAAGTTTTCACTGAACGAATACAATCCGCGCAGGTAGCGACCTTCCTTGGGTGCGCGCCAGGAGGAGATCAACATCCACTCCTTCTTCTCCGGATGAAACCAGTAGCCGGAGAAGATCGTGAAAGTCTGGTCGGTCGGTTTGGCGGTCACGATGAACTTCTGTTTTTCACCGGTCTTCCAATGGTATTTCAGATGACTGTGCCCGCCGGTGCCTTCGTTGCCAAAATCACCGGAGTAGACCCCCTCCCCTTTCGCGACGAGCGTCACGCGATCACGGTCAGCAACCTTGCTGCGGCTGATCGCTTCATTCCCACTGTCCCACACACTGAAAATGATTCGCCGCTGGGTCTCACTGTTCACCTGCATTCCGAAATAGCCGCGATGCCAACCGCAGGCCATATAATAGGTCGCAACCGGATCTTCGACGCCGGTCACCTCACAATAGAAGGCCGCCACCTGGGTGTCGGCTGGAGGCGGATAGAACAGATGGACCGAGGCGGCGTTCCGCCGGGGCTTGAAATTGAAATGTGAGTTATTGGTGTTGAGCCCATCGAGAATCAGCGCGGACACATCACCGATCGGTTGCGCGGCTGCGTTCAGGGACTCGAGAGTGAATCGTTGATAACCGGTCTGATCGATGGTGAATTCACCAAAGTGGGCCATCGCCAGGCTCCCACTGCCGGCAATCTCCGCCACGCGAGATTGCCCGTTCACGGTGAACCGAAGTTTTGATTTCGCTTCAGATGGAATCCTGAGTTCCACCGAGGCCTGAATCTTGACGGGTGATTTGATCTCACCGAACCACAGCACCTTCAGGTCCGGATCGTTCCAACGGGTGATGCCGCTCTTCTGCGACACCCATGCCCCTCGTGAATTCGGCGAGAGGTAAGCGCTGTGGGCCGGTATCCGCAACGGTTCGGCCATCGCGGAGAACGCGAGCACTGTCGAAAGAACAAAGAGCAGGAAATTCTTCATCCGACGTTCAGGCCTGCCAATTCAGAACGACTTTGCCCGATTGTCCGGTCTTCATCACCTCGAAGCCTTCCGCAAAATCAGTGTAGTCGTAGCGATGGGTGATCACAGGCTTGAGATCCAGTCCGCCCTGCAACATCACGGTCATCTTGTACCAGGTCTCATACATCTCACGTCCGTAGATGCCCTTGATGGTGAGCATGTTGAAGATGACGGTGTTCCAATCGATGGCCATCTCCTTTTCGGGAATGCCGAGCATGGCGATCTTTCCCCCGTGGGCCATGTTGGCGAGCATGTCATTGAACGCGCTCGGATTGCCGGACATCTCCAAGCCGACGTCGAAGCCCTCGGCCATGCCCAGTTCCTGCTGCACATCCTTCAACGATTGTTCCGTCGGATTGACCGCCAAGGTGACGCCCATCTTCTTCGCGAGATCGAGTCGGTAGGGATTCACATCGGTAATGACGACATATCTGGCGCCGGCATACCTGGCAATTGCCGCACCCATGATGCCAATCGGACCGGCACCGGTAACCAGGACATCCTCCCCCAGGACAGGAAAGGAAAGTGCCGTGTGAACCGCATTGCCAAAAGGATCAAAGATCGAGGCGATATCGGAATCGATCCCCTCCGAGTGAACCCACACGTTCGTCTGCGGGAGGGAAATGTACTCGGCGAAGGCCCCGGGGCGGTTCACACCAATTCCCTTGGTATCAGCACAGAGATGGCGCCGTCCCGCAAGGCAGTTGCGACAATGGCCGCAGACCACATGCCCCTCGCCGCTGACAATCTGCCCCGGAAAGAAGTCTGTCACGTTGGCGCCGACCTCCACGATTTCCCCGACGAACTCATGCCCCACAACCAGCGGCACCGGAACGGCGCCCTGCGCCCACGCATCCCACTTGTAGATATGCAGATCCGTACCGCAGATCCCCGTCTTATGGACGCGGATCTTTACGTCGTTGATTTCGAGATCTGGCTCCGGGACATCCTCGAGCCAGAGACCCGGTTCCGATTTGCTTTTTACCAAGGCTTTCATTGACCAATTGCTTTCTGAACAGGATCCAGTAAAATGGAATCTTGTTCAAGATAGTGGATCATGATTTCCATTATGCACGAAATTCGTTCAATAAATTAAACAACATGGCGGCGAAGAAGAAAAAGGCGAAACCCACGGTGAGCGATGAAGCCATCAGCGGGCGTTTCGGGAATCGGGTCAAGGAACTGAGGACCGCCAACGACTGGTCATTGGATCAGCTCGCGAAAACCTCCGGCGTGAGCCGATCCATGTTGAGCCAGATCGAACGCAACAACGCGAATCCAACCATCGCGGTGGCCTTCCGCATCGCCCAAGCACTCGGCATGACACTGGCAGATCTCGTGGAAGACGGGGAAGCGACGTCCGCCATCCGGGTCGTTCGATCAGATGATCGGATGTATCACTACCGGTCCGACAAGGATTGCAGCATCCGCACCTTGTCGCCCCTCGACCTGGAGAAGGATGTAGAATTCTACGAATTGCGATTGAAGGAGGGCGGCGCCCTACGGAGCAGCGCCCACTTTGAGAGCACGCGTGAATTCGTCACGGTCGAGCGCGGGAAGATCACCGTGGAGTCGGGCAACGACACCGAATCGCTGAACAAGGGAGATTCGGCCAACTACCGGGCCGATCAGCCTCACTCGATCATCAATGCCGGACGCGGTGATGCCGTGGTCCTCTTGGTCGTGGTCTATCGTTGATCGGCGTTGAATTTCTTTGAAACGGTCGAAGCGCCGGCGACATAGTCCGGTTGTTCCAACGACATCAGACCATGCGTTCTATTCCCGCCCTCATTACCCTCGTAATTTCCCTTCAAGCACAACCGCCCAACGTCATTCTTGTGATGACCGATGATCAGGGCTACGGCGATCTGTCCTGCCACGGGAACCCCGACTTCAAGACACCAAATCTCGATCGGCTTCACAGCGAGAGTGTGCGGTTCACCGACTTCCATGTAGATCCGACCTGCGCACCGACACGAGCCGCGTTGATCACGGGTCGGTATTCGTTGAGCACCGGTGTCTGGCACACGATTGCCGGGCGGTCCTTCCTGCATCCGCAAGAAGTGACGATTGCGGATGTCTTGAAGCGTGGCGGCTACACGACGGGCATGTTCGGCAAGTGGCACCTGGGCGACAACTATCCGTGCCGCCCGCACGACCGCGGCTTCGACACGGCGGTCTATCACGGTGGCGGGGGAGTTGGTCAGACGCCCGATCTCTGGGGCAACGACTATTTCGATGACCGCTACCATCACAACGGCAAGGCGACCCAGTACAAGGGCTACTGCACGGATGTCTTTTTTGGTGAAGCGATGAAGTTCATGCAGGCGAACAAATCCAAACCGTTCTTCTGCTATCTGCTGCCGAATGCACCCCACGGTCCGTATTACGTTGCCGACAAATACTCGAAACCGTTCCGCGACCGGGGATTCTCCCCGGACCGCGCCAACTTCTACGGCATGCTCGTGAACATTGACGAGAACATGGGCCGCCTGGAGAAATTCCTGAAGCAGGAGGGGTTGCGCGAAAACACCATCGTCATTTTCATGACCGACAACGGCACTGCCGGCCCGTGGTATCCGAAGGAAGGCAAGGATCACAGCGCGGGATTACGCGGGATCAAAGGTTCCATCTACGAAGGCGGACATCGCGTCCCGTTCTTCGTCCGCTGGCCGGCCGGAGAAATCCACGGTGGCAGGGATGTTCGGAAACTGGCCGCTCACATCGACATCTTGCCCACCCTCGCTGAACTCTGCGGAGTCAAACGCAAGTCCGGTCCGGAATTGCACGGACGCAGCCTCGCTCCCCTGCTCCGTGATCCGGAAGCCAAGTGGAAACGCCGCACCTTGGTGGTGAACAATCAGCGCATCGCCGAACCGGAGAAATACAAGGACTTCGTCGTCATGTCGCGCGCCTGGCGTCTGGTGGGCAAGACCGAACTGTATCGAACCAAGGACGATCGCGGGCAACAGAAGAACGTGGCTACCGATCATCCTCAAGTCGTCGCCAATCTCTTGAAGGCTTACGAGAAATGGTGGACCCAAACTTCCGGTCGCGCCGGCACACTTGTCCCGATCACCGTTGGTCACGAAGCGGACAATCCTGCCTTCCTCACCGCCCACGATTGGCATGCCAAGAAGTTGCCTTGGCATCAAGACGTCGTTGCTGAAGCCCCCGCTTTTAACGGCCACTGGGAAATCAACATCGCCCAGTCCGGCACTTATCGCATCTCGCTGATGGAACGTCCCAGCGAGGCAAACTTCCCGATCAATGCAACGCAGGCCACATTGAAGGTCGGTGGCAAGACCTTATCCAAGAAGATCGCAAAAGGGGCCGTCGAGGTTTCCCTCGAACTGAAGCTGAAGGCGGGCCGTTCGCAACTGGAGTCCACCATCACCGGATCGAATGGTGTCGAACGCGGGGCGTACTACGCGCGTGTCTTGCGCCAGTGACAAATCACGTTGCCATCACGGCGTCACCACGATCTTGAAATCGCTGACTGTGAGAGTTGATTCGGAACCTCCCCAATTGGCGAGAACCAGGGGACGGATGAAGGCAGTCCCCGGGCGGAAGACAGTATCTGAATAGGTGCCATCCTCCCAAACGCCGGTCACCGTGGCTTCGTAATCAGTTGCGTTCTCCGGCACGGCGGATCCGCCATTCATGGCGTAATTATAGCTTCCGCCGGATTCGGCGTTGCGGACGGCGGTCCCGGCTTTCAGGGCTGGACCCGGCCAGGGTTTGGCCAAGGTGATGGTATTGCCCTCGACTGCGTCGGCTTCCCAGAGATCAGCGACAAAGTGGCGGGTGTAAGTGTAGTCCGGATAGGTGTGACCGGCCTTGTTGGTGTAACCGTACCAAGCAATGGCACAGCGATGTTCGGTGCCTTCGTTGTTCCAGCCGGTGGCATCAGCGAGCTTGATCTGGCGGTCACCGGGATTCAGATCAGCGGCCAGAATCGTATCGGTGGAGCCGGGATACTTGGCGACGTGATAGGTGGAGATGCCGTGTCCATCGCTGTCGAAGCAGGCGAATCCGAGGTATTGACGTTCCTTCACCGCGTCCGATCCGCTCGCCGCGGCCGTTGCTGTGAAACGATACGTGGAGTCGAAATCGATCTCGATTTGCTCGTCACCCAAATGCTGTTTCATGCCAGTCTGAGTCAACGTGCCGCTTCCCGAGAACTGAGTCTGGTGCAGGATCTCCTTGAGTTCGGCAGGTTTCGACTCTTGGACCGGCGACTTACCCTTCGCAGATTCTGGCACCGGGGGAATGGACTCCGATGGAATCGGCTTCGGATCACAGGCGGTGGTGATGAGGAGCACGGATGCAATGGCAAGTAGTGAAAGAAGATTTCGCATAAAGGCGGCTGTCTGCCGGTGATAGATCTCGCACGGACATAAGTCAATGGATGGGGAAAGAACGGGTGCTTTCGGAACTGAGGGTTGTTCGCGACGCACCGAAGCTCCGTCCTTCCGGCATCCTGCCGGGAGCACTTGCGCATGGCCCGTGTTGGTGGGATCGAATCCTGCCAGCAGGTGTTCG
>JBMYQZ010000108.1:0-11143 GCA_049601855.1 Limisphaerales bacterium
TGTCCCGGTGCAATACGACGGGAAGAAACCGGCCTGCCTGATGGTGTTTCAAGATGGGCACGGGTTTGTGTCCGAGAAGGGGCACACGCGCGTGCCGATCGTGTTCGACAATTTGATCCATTCCGGGGAGATGCCGGTGACGATCGGGTTGTTTGTGCAACCGGGGCAGATTCCTCCGGCGGGGAAAGGCGCGCCCAGGCGTTGTCGGAGTTTTGAATATGATTCCCTTGGTGATCGCTATGCGCGCTTTCTGGTCGAGGATTTGTTGCCGGGGATTGAAAAGAAATACCGCATCACCGAGGACCCGGCCGGGCGTGCAATCTGTGGGAACAGTTCCGGTGGCATCGCGGCCTTTACCGTGGCCTGGGAACGGCCTGATGTGTTTCGCAAAGTGGTCAGCCACATCGGCAGTTTTACGAATATCCGAGGTGGGCACGCTTATCCCGCGCTCGTGCGCAAGACGGAGAAGAAACCGCTGCGAGTATTTCTTCAGGAGGGCCGCAACGATCTCGACAACATGCACGGCAATTGGCCCTTGGCGAATCAAGAACTGGCGGCTTCGCTGAAGTATCAAGGCTACGAATACAAGCTGGTCATGGGCGAGGGCGGACACAGCGGCCGGCACGGAGGGGCGATCTTTCCGGATACGATGCGGTGGCTGTGGAGCGGTTATGAAAAGGATGGTCGGTGATGCGTAAGCTATTTCTCGGATTGCTGGCGGGAGTTTCCGGTTCCTTGGTGGCGCAGGACATGCGCAGCGACATGGCGCTCCACAAGCTCCTGATCGATGGGGCGAATTGGGAGTTGGTCGCCAAGGGCATGGGTTTTGCCGATGGACCCTGTACGGACCGTGCTGGAAATTTCTATTATTCGGATCTGCGACCGGGTGCCATCGGTCCGGGCATTTTCCGAATCTCCAAGTCGGGCGAACGCAAGAAGTTGTTCGCGGAAGGCGCGAGTGGGCTGAAATTTGGACCGGATGGTCGGCTTTACGCGTGCCAGGGAAAGACGAAGCAACTTGTGGCGTTCGACTTGAAGACCGGGAAGAAGTCGGTGCTGGCCGAAGATGTGCGACCGAACGATCTCGTGGTGACACGGCGGGGGCATGTGTATTTCACCGAGACGGGTAAGAAGCAGGTTGTGCTGGTGCAGGGCGGCAAGAAGCGGGCTGTCGATGAGGGAATTACGGCGCCGAACGGAATTGCGTTGTCGGCCGATGACGCGTGGTTGGCCGTTTCGGACTTCAAGGGCCGGCACGTCTGGTTGTTTCGGGTGGAGGCGGACGGTTCGCTGACCTACAAAGAGCCCTTCATGACCACGCGGACGAAGGTCGCCCCGGGACAGAAAAAACTCACCGGCCCCTTGCCGCAGTTCCAGACGTCCTGCCGGGGTGACGGCATGTCGAGTGACAAACAGGGCCGCTGGTATGTCGCCACATCGTTGGGCGTGCAGTTCTTCGATCCGTTGGGACGGATTTCGGGCGTCCTGCCGAATCCTGGCGAAAAGGGTATGACCAGCGTGATGCTGGGCGGGCCGAAGCAGGAATGGTTGTATGCGACTTGCGGCGACGCGATTTTTCGGCGGCGGGTGCAGGCGACGGGCACTGCGGCCTTCGGCCCGGATAGATAATTTGCGGAGCGCGGCGCAAATGTCGTAGGCTCTCGCCACCGCCCATCGGTTGGCTCCACGAATGGAAACGGGACAAATGGTCATCAAGAAACGGCCGCGCAAGTCGCGGCACAGCTGGCATTTGCTCTACTACCTTCTGGCGGCCTTCAATATCCTCACTGTCACGTTCTGTCTCTACCTGAACCAGAAGTCGCATGAGGCGTTCAGCCGGGCGGTGGATCACGGTCAGCGTTGGCATGAGCGTTTCGAGGGGTTTAATGAGCTGTTTCAGCAGGCTGGCGCGATCAAGATTCCCGTCGATCAGGTGTTTCGAGATCATGACGTCGCCAAGGCACGCAGGCAGATGTCGGCTGCTTACGAACGCTTCAATGATGCCTTCAACGTTCGATTGACCGAATTGGGACAGGAGGCGGAGCTGCTTGAGGTCGATAAGTTGATGGACAGCGTGGATCGTTCGCGTCTGGCCATTGATGAAGTGAGTAACCATGCCGAGAAGTTTTTTGATGACTACGGCAAGGTCGATCTGGGCGTTTCCGCAACGGCCAAGGCCGAAATCGATCGGGAGATGCAGACGTTTTACTCAGCCATTGCGGCGGTGAACATTCGTATTACCACGACACAGAATCGCAGCATGCAGGTGCAATTGGAACGGATGGATCAATTGCAGCGTAGCCAGTTCGTGATCGCCGGCCTCGTGGTGATCATGCTCATCGCCGCGGTCATCTACGGTCGTCGCGTGACCGGACGCATGGATCGCGACGCCGAGAAACTCGACAATGCCCATCAACAACTCGTGGAAACTGCCCGTGCTGCCGGCATGGCCGAGATCGCGACCGGGGTGCTTCACAACGTCGGCAACGTGCTCAACAGCGTGAACGTCTCCGCCACCGTGGTCTCCGACGCCTTGAAGAAATCGCGCTTTGGCAGCGTGGAACGTCTTTCCGGTTTGTTGGAGCAGAACGCTGGCCGCCTCGGTGAATTCTTCACCACGGACGAAAAGGGCAAGCAGGTTCCGGGATTTGTAAAGACCCTCGGCACGCACCTGACCAAGGAGCAGCAGGATATGCTCGGCGAAATGGAGTCCCTCGCCAAGAGCATCCAGCACATCAAGAGCATCATCTCGATGCAACAGAGCTATGCGAAGGTGGGTGGCGTTTCCGAGAGCTGCCCCATCCTGGATATTCTCGAAGATGCTATTCGTCTGAACGCCGTTTCTCTGCAATGCCACGACATCAAGCTGGTGCGCAAGTTTGAAACCGAGGCCGAGATCACCGTGGAGCGTCACAAGATGTTGCAGATCCTTGTGAATCTCATGCGCAACGCGAAGGACGCGCTCGACAAGGTGGATGGACGGGCCCGGCGGATGGAACTGCGTGTGTGGGCCAATGGCGATGAGACCATCGAGATCTCCGTGAAAGACAACGGCATCGGTTTTGGAGAAGAGACGCAAAAGCGCCTGTTTCAGCACGGATTCACCACGCGGAAGGAAGGACACGGCTTTGGTCTGCACAGCGGGGCGTTGGCGGCGAAAGAGATGGGCGGCAGCCTAACTGCCAGCAGCGAGGGAGAAGGGCAAGGCGCTTGCTTCGTATTGAAACTACCATTGGAACCGAAGACGGAACCGGAAGATGAGTAATTCCAACCGCATCCTGATCATCGACGACAACCAGGCGATCCATGACGATTTCCGCAAGATCCTGGGTGCCGCGACCGACAGCGTGACCGATATCAGTGCGGCGGAAGCGGCACTGTTCGGTGAGGAAATATCCACTGTCGACAAGCCGGAGTACGATCTCTCCTTTGCGAGTCAAGGAAAGGAGGGATTGCACAAAGTGGAGCGAGCCTTGGCCGAGAGTCGCCCCTACGCTTTGGCTTTCGTCGATGTGCGCATGCCTCCGGGGTGGGATGGTATCGAAACGGTCAGTCGGATCTGGAAGGTCGCGCCCGATTTGCAGATCGTGATCTGTACCGCCTACTCGGACTATTCGTGGGAAGAGATGATCCGCAAACTTGGCAAGACCGATCAGCTTCTGATACTCAAGAAACCCTTCGATACCACCGAGGTTCACCAGATGGCCAGTGCCATGGTGCAGAAGTACGCGCTGCAAAAACTTCAACGCAGCAGCATGCTGAGCATGGAGACCCAGATGGTGGGCAATGTCGAGGAGGTGCATCGCACGCTGGCCCTGACACAGGCCACGCTTGACGCAACCGCCGACGGCATTCTGGTGATCGACAAGATGGGCAAGATTACCGGCTTTAATCAAAAATTCCTCGGTATCTGGAACCTGCCGCCATCGCTGATCGAATCGGGCAATTACGAGTCCATGATCAACGCCGTGCTCTGGCAGGTCGTTGATCCCGAGCGTTTCAACAACAAGTTCAAGGAACTCTCCCACGAATGGGAATCAGAAAGCATCGACCAGGTGGACTTTGTGGATGGACGTTGTTTTGAACGCTACTCCCAACCCCAGGTGGTCGGCGAAAAGGTGGTCGGGCGCGTGTGGAGTTTTCGCGACATTTCCGACCGTCGGACCGCTGAGACCAAGATTCGTGAACAGGCCAGCCTGCTCAACCTGGCGCGTGACGCGATTTTCGTCTGCGACATGGAGGGGCAGGTCACGTTCTGGAACAACGGTTGCGTCGATCTGCTCGGCTGGCACGACGAGGAGGTCATGGGCAAGCCGGTTGGTTCGTTCCTCAGCGCCAATCAGAACGAGTTCAACTCGGCCATCGAGCGCCTGAAACTGAACGGAGCCTGGACCGGCGAAACGGAACTGATCGCGAACGACGGGCGCAAAGTCACGGTTGATACGAGCCTGACGCTGGTGCGCGGCGAGAACAATCAACCCAAGTCCGTCCTCGCCATCAACACTGACGTGAGCGAACGCAAGGAGATGGAAAGCCGTTTCCTGCGTAGGCAACGCATGGAGTGCATTGGCACCATGGCCAGTGGCGTCGCGCACGATCTGAACAACATTCTCTCCCCGATCTTGATCTCCGTGCCCATGCTGCATGAGGCGATCGAGAGGGAAGAGCTCAAGAACCTCGTCAACAACATCGAAATCAGTGCCCAGCGGGGAGCCGAGATCGTCAAACAACTGCTCGCGTTTGGTCGCGGTGTTGAAGGCGAACGCGTGGTCGTACCTCTGGCACACATGGTCACCGAAATCGGCAAGATCATTGGAGATACCTTTCCCAAGAACATCTCGATCACTACGAGTTCACCGGATGACCTCTGGTCGATGGTCGGCGATTCCACGCACATCCACCAGGTCCTGCTCAACCTCTGCATCAATGCTCGCGATGCCATGCCCGACGGTGGTGAGATTGCGATCTCGGTCGTTAACCAGGCGGTGGATGACAGTTTCCCGAAGCAGGATTCCGAGGCGAAGAACGGTTCCTACCTTTGTCTCACGGTCGCCGATACCGGTGCGGGTATTCCGCAGGAGATTCTCGACAAGGTTTTTGATCCCTTCTTCACCACGAAAGAACAAGGGCGGGGGACGGGGCTCGGGCTTTCCACCGTGCTCGGAATCGTGCGCAGTCACGACGGCTTTATCAACGTCGACAGCAGTGTTAATGGCGGGACGAAATTCAGCGTGTATCTGCCCGCGGCCAAGGGGGCGGCCGATACGAAGCCTGCCGTCCGCTCGGAGTTGAAGCAGGGCAAGGGCGAGACCATCCTCGTGGTCGATGACGAAGAAGGCGTGTTGGTCACCACCGCCCGACTGCTCGAATGCAACGGCTACCGCGTTCTCACCGGTGCGGATGGGGTTGAGGCCTTGGCGGTCTTCCAGGAGCACAAAGACAGCATCGCCGTGGTGTTCACCGATGTGATGATGCCAAACATGGATGGCGCCGTGATGCTCGCCAAGATGCGCGAACAGGATCCAACTGTCCGCGTCATCGCCACCAGCGGTCTCGAGACCGATGCTCGCTTCGAGAAGATGCGCCAACTCGGCATCAGTTCTTTCGTGGAGAAACCGTACACTGCCGAACAGATGTTGCGGGTGCTGCGCGAGGTGCTCGACGGTGACTTGACCGATACCTGAACCGGTAATTCATCGTGGCGATTGATCAACTTCAGGAGCGGCTTCGCCAGTATGACGCTAATCGCGCCGAGATCGGTCTGCTCGCGCTCGAGGATCACGCGGAGATCATTTCGTTTGTACCCGAGGACATGACCGTCAAGGTCGCCGCCGGAATCAGCCTTGCCGAGGTGCAATCAAAACTCGCCGAAGCCGGCCAGTGGCTGCCGCTCGATCCCGCCGATCACTCTGCCACCATCAAGCAGATCATCGACGGCAATCTCTACGGTCCGTGCCGTTACGGCTACGGTGCCATTCGCGAGCACCTGATCGGCATGGAAATGATTCTTGCCGACGGGCGCCTCGTCCAATCCGGCGGCAACGTCGTGAAGAACGTCGCTGGCTACGATCTGATGAAACTTTTCGTCGGCGCCCACCAATCGCTGGGTATCGTCGCCAGTGCCACCTTCAAACTGCAACCTGTCCCCGAACGCACGGTTATTTTACGTCGTAAATGTGAAGACAGTGCGACGGTCGCTCAACTGACGGACCAACTCGTGGACAGCGAAGTCTGCCCGGTCGTGCTGGATTGGTTTCGTACGGAGCCCGGACGCAACGTGAACCTTTGCATCGCTTTCGCCGGAACGGGAGCGGAGGTGGACTGGCAATTGCAGGAAGTCGCCGAAATTGGATTCGAAGAGGTGGCCGACATGGATTATCAGCGCTCGCAGCCCCCGTTCAAGTCGACCATCAAGCCCTCGGCACTTCGAGCGTTGGTGGACGAACTGAAGGATGCACCCTTCGTTGCCCGCGCCGGGAATGGCGTCATTTGGAGTGATCGTTCGGTCGGTAAACCTGCCCCGCGCCCGTTGGACTTGGAACGCCGGCTGAAGGAAACATTTGACCCGCACGGCCTGCTGCCGTCGCTTGATTGAACGATGCCTGCGCCGGAGACATTTCTGGATACCGACAAGTCGCTGGCTTGCGTCCACTGTGGATTGTGTCTCGGCGCGTGTCCGACCTATCTCGAGACCGGCAATGAAAACGATTCGCCCCGCGGACGAATTTATCTCATGCGCGCCGTGCAGGACGGTCGCATGAAAGCCGAGGAAGCCCGCGATCACATCGATCTTTGCCTCGGCTGTCGCGCCTGCGAAGTCGCGTGCCCCAGCGGCGTCGAATACGGCAACCTGCTGGAGTCCACACGCGAGCATCTGGAACAGAAGGTAAGCCGCTCGTTCTTTCAAACGATTCTTCGGCGCTGGGCAATCGAGCGCGTCTTCCCCTTCAAGGGCCGGATGAAACTGGCCTTGTTGCCGGCCCGAATCGTTCGTGCGCTGGGGCTCACATCCTGGTTGCCCAAGTTCATTCGCGACAGTCTCAACCTGCTCCCGGAGAAGATGGAGGCCGGTGGTTTGCCTCGTCTGTCACCCGCCAGGGGTGAACGCAAGGGAACGGTCGGTTTCATCAGCGGCTGCGTGATGGACGTGATGTTTGGCGAAACCCATCGCAATTCGGTGCGGCTCCTCAACGAGGCGGGTTACGACGTGGTGACCCCGACCGAACAGGTGTGCTGTGGCGCGCTGTATGCGCACGGCGGCCAGCTGGATCAAGCCCGTTCGCTTGCTCGTGAGAACATTCGCATCTTTGGTAAAGAGCAACTCGACGCGATCGTCATCAACGCGGCCGGCTGCGGCTCCACGCTGAAGGAATACGGACACCTGCTCGAAGGCGACAAGGAATGGCACGAAGCCGGCGAGCAATTCAGTTCCAAGGTAAAAGACCTGTCCGAGTTCCTCGTCGACGTCGGCTTCATCGAAACCCTCAGGCAACGCGCCCCGGCAGCAACCGACAATGCCGTCACCTTCCACGACGCCTGTCACCTCGCCCACCCGCAACGCATTACCTCCCAGCCCCGCCAGCTGGTTCAAATCGTCGCTGGCGAAGGCTTCACTGAACTTCCGGAATCCGACGTCTGTTGTGGCAGCGCCGGCAGTTACAATCTCACCGAACCCGAAATGGCCGAGCGCCTTCAAAAGCGGAAAATCGGGCGCATCAAGTCCACGCAGGCCACCACCGTCGTCACGACCAATCCCGGTTGTCTCCTGCAGATCCAGGCCGGATTGAAGGCAGCTGGCCAGAACGTTCGCGCGCTCCACATCGCGGATTACCTGGCGGAATCACTCGGTCGAATGGAGGACTGACAAACCCCCAACGGTCGGTCATCTTCCGCGATACCCAGATGATTGAGCTGAGAAACAGGTTGGTTTGGATGACGTGTCTGCTTCCGCTGGCAACTCCCGCGGCGGAACTTCCCACCAATCACGCAGAACGCATGCGACAGGGAACGGCGTTGTTTCAGGAAACCGTTCGGCCGGTCCTGATGGAACAATGCCTGAAGTGTCATGGTGGCGAAAAGGAACGCTCGGGACTGAATCTCGCGACCCACGAGCTGCTGTTGAAGGGCGGCGATTCTGGTCCGGTGATTGATCCCGAAGAGCCGCAGGGCAGTTTGTTGATGCGCCTGTTGCGTCACCGAGAAGATCCGAACATGCCGCCCAAGGGGCCGAGGTTGAGCACGACGACCTTGGCTGCCATCGAGCGTTGGATCGGATTGGGAGCGCCCTACGACAAGCCGCTGATCGAAGGCTCCGGTGCCAAGACGGCCATGGTGGTCACCGACAGCGACCGTGAATTCTGGTCCTTCAAACCGCTCCGGAAAGTGGATGGCAACATTGATCAGTTTGTCCGCGCCAAATTGAAAAAGAGGGGGCTGAGACCCAGCGCGCCGGCGCTTTCCCGGACGTTTGTGCGGCGTGCCTATCTGGATTTGATCGGCTTGCCTCCGACGCCGAAGCAGTTGTCCGCCGGGATGCGCGAATCGAAGGAGGACCTGATCGATCGTTTGTTGGATAGTCAACACTACGGCGAACGTTGGGCGCGGCATTGGCTCGACGCGGCGCGCTTTGCCGAGAGTCACGGTTTCGAACAGGACTACGACCGGAAATATGCTTTCCATTATCGCGACTTCGTCATCAAGGCCCTGAATCAAGACATGCCCTTCGATCAGTTCGTGCGCTGGCAATTGGCGGGTGATGAATTCGCGCCGGACAATCCGCTGGCTATGATGGCGACGGGATTCCTTGGCGCCGGCGTCTTTCCCACGCAATTGACGGAGAAGGAATTTGAAAGTGCCCGCTACGATGAACTCGATGACATGGCCGCGACCATGGGTACCGCGATGCTGGGGCTCACGATCGGTTGCGCCCGGTGTCACGACCACAAGTTCGATCCGATTCCGGTAAAGGACTACTATCAATTGGTAGCCTCCTTCGCGACGACCATCCGCAGCGAGATCGAACTCGATTTGAATCCCGGCAGCTTCGAGAAGAAGATGGCAGCTTGGCAGAAGAGTCACCGCCAGGTGGAACAACCGCTGGAGGCATACATCTCGCAACCCGAATTTCGCGCAGCGTTCAAGAAATGGTTGGATGACGGAGCGCCGGGTGATCGCGAACTTGGCTCCTGGTCCGTGTTGAAGATCACCGAGGCGAAATCGAGCGGTCGCGGCTCGTTGACCGTGCAACCCGACGGCTCTGTGCTCGCCGGCGGCAAGGCTGCCGCCAAGGAAACCTACACGCTCAAGGCCAAGTCCCAGGTGCCGGGTGTGCGTTCTCTGCGTATCGAGGCACTGACGCACAAGTCGTTCCGGCGGAAAGGACCGGGCCGCGCCGGCAATGGGAATTTTGTGCTGAGCAACATCAAGGTGTTTGCGTCGCCGGTTGATCCGGCTGCGGGTAAGCGTCAGCCGGTTAAACTGCTTTCCACGAAAGCCACCCATCAGCAAAACCAAGCCAATCTCTCGGCTGCCGCCAGCCTGGATTCCAATACGGAGAAGACCGGTTGGGCGGTCGACTTCGGCGGCATCGGAAAGGATCAGGCCTTGGTGGTTGCATTCGCCAAACCGATCTCATTTGCGGGCGGGACGAAGTTCGAGTTCGAGCTGAGGTTTGGCAATGGCGGTCAGCACATCATCGGCCGGCCGCGGCTGTCGGTGAGTGCGGAAGCGGAACCGCCGGTTGTCGTTGGTGGCGGCCAGTCCGATGCTCGATCAGCCGCCTTTGCCGCGGTGAAGAGCGGCCAGCTGAACGAAGTTCACCGTCGCGAACTTCTCCCTCTCTTTGGTCGTCAGGATCCGAAGTGGGTGGGATTGAACCAGGCACGGCTGGATTCAGCGGCGGCCAAACCTCAGCGAATATTGGAAACCGTGCAGGTGTCGAGCGAGGGATTCAAACCGACCAAACATCACGCAGATGGACGCGGGTTTCCGCATTTTTATCCGCAGACGCATTTTCTGGAGCGCGGAGATCCCAATCAGAAGAAGGGCGTGGCAACACAGGGTTTCCTGCAGGTGTTGATGCGCAACGGCAAGGCGACCGGTCAATGGCAGGAAGCGCCGCCGAAGGATTGGCGGACAAGTTACCGTCGGCGTGGATTGGCCAACTGGATCACGGATGAAAAGAATGGCGCCGGACACCTGTTGGCGCGCGTGATCGTGAATCGTTTGTGGCATCACCATTTCGGTCGCGGGATCGTCTCCACTCCGAATGACTTTGGTTTGCAGGGTGCGGAACCGACGCATCCGGAGTTGCTGGAGTATCTGGCCAATCGTCTGATCGCGTTCGACTGGAAACTCAAGCCGCTGCACCGCGAGATCATGTTGAGCGCGACCTACGCGCAGAAGAGCGCGCCTTCGAGGGAGTTCTCCGCGATCGATCCGGCCAACCAGTTTCTTTGGCGCTTTGCTCCGCGCCGTTTGGAAGCGGAGGTCATTCGCGATTCGATGCTGGCAGTCTCCGGTCAACTGGATACCAAGATGTTTGGCCCCGGTACGCTCTCGGCCCACAAGCGTCGCAGTATCTACTTCATGATCAAACGCAGCCGACTTGTTCCGGAGATGCAGATCTTTGATCAGCCGGAGCCGTTGGTCAGCCAGGGCAGTCGCCCCCGCACCACGATCGCGCCCCAGGCCTTGTTGTTCATGAACAGTCCGCAGGTGATTGAGTACGCTCGGGCGCTGGCCGGACAAAGCCTCGAATATAGTTATGACGGCGCGATTCGTACGATCTACCGGCAAGTTCTGAACCGTGATCCGTCGGCCGACGAATTTCGTGAAGCTCGGGATTTTATGGTTACCCAAGAGCAGACCTACGAAACCACGGCGGCCAAGTTGCTTGCCCGCGCCGATTTCTGTCAGGTCATGTTTGGACTCAACGAATTCATCTATCTCCAATGAACGAAAGCATCTCACGTCGTCAGTTGTTGCATCGAGCCGGGGCCGGTTTTGGAGCGGTGGCCTTGTCTGGTTTGTTGGCCGAGGAAGGCCTCGCGGTCATCGATCCGCTCGCTGCCCGCAAACCGCATTTTGAAACGAAGGCCAAGTCCGTCATCTGGTTGTTCATCAATGGTGGGCCGAGTCACGT
>JBMYQZ010000109.1:0-7395 GCA_049601855.1 Limisphaerales bacterium
AACGTCTTGGTCAAAGCGAGCGGTTTGAACAGTTTGCCCTCGGCGCCGATCATCGTAAAGACCGGCAAGAAACTCACCACCGCCGGCGGACCGACCAAACCGGGACCGGACATGAAACAGATGATGATCTGGGGTAACGTGGTCGCCGCCCAACGGGAGGATGACAGCGAACAGCAGGAACTCATACCCTCGAGCTGGCAGTTGATCCGCCGCAGCGAAAGCGGCACGGAGTCGGTCCTCGCCAAGGCAGTGCTCTCCTACGACCTCTGCCCTCACGGCACGATCGTCTACTCCACCGGCTCGGCGATCCACACGATCGATCCCGATGGCAAGAAGGAGAAGATCCTCACTGGCGAGATGATCGAACAGGTCGTCGCGCTGCCAACGTCCGCTTGAGCTACCGATTCAGACCTTGTTCCAAGGACTGCGCTCACTCTGATTCATCAACGAGCTGGCGCCCTTGTCGCCCTTGAACTCTTCCTTCTTCGGATCCCAATGCAGGTCGCGGTTCAGCTGGTAACCGATGTTGGCCAGCATGCAGACGGTGTTGGTGCGGTGTCCGATCTCGACGTCCGCCACCGGGCGTTCGCCGGAGCGAATGCAGTCGATCCAGTTGAACTGGTGACGTGCGGCGATCTTGGGCAGATGAAAATCGTTTTTGGTGAGTGGCGCCTTGAGAATGCCGTCCGGGGTCGACTCGAGATGTCCCCGGCCCACGCGGATCTCCCCCTTGGTGCCAACGAAGACACAACCCTTTTTACCCAGCTCCCGGCTGTGGACCATGGTGATGCCGGATTTGTATTTAAACTCGAGTCCTTGGCCCGCGGACGGATCGTCGGGAGGTGAAACGCGGATCGGTCCGCTGTTGTCTTCATCCATCGCCCACTGCGCGATGTCGAAGTGATGGGCGCCGATGTCGGAGAGTTGACCGCCGGCATACTCGCGATAGGCACGCCATTGCGGGAAGTGTTTGTGTAGGCCGATCGGGCAAAGAACGTGATTGAACCCACGTTGCGGGGCCGGACCGAGCCACATATTCCAATCGATTCCGGTCGGCAGGTCTTCGTCCGGCAGATCGTCGGGCTTCGGAGGATTGCCGACGCCGATGTAAATCTTCTTCAGGTCACCGATACGTCCGCTGCGAACGTACTCCACCGCCGTGCGGAACTTGCCGCCATATTCCGTGCGCTGCTGGCTGCCGGTTTGGAATACGATCTTGTTGTCGCGCGCCGCTTTCACGACCGCCCGGCCTTCACCGATCGTCCGTGTGAGCGGCTTCTCGCAATAGACATGTTTGCCCGCACGCGCCGCCATGATGGACATGATCGCATGCCAGTGATCTGGCGTCCCGATCGCAACGGCATCGATGCTCTTGTCCTCCATGATCGCACGGAAATCCGCGTGTGCCTTCAGGCCTTTGGAACTGCGCTTGCGGTGGTTGTAGAGATCCTGCACACGCTTTACGCCGTATCCCTTCAGTCGTTCCTCTACGCAATCGGAAACGGCCACCATCTGAACATCTTGCAGTTCCGAAAAAGCACCGGCGATCCCGGTCAAGCGACGACCCATGCCGATCAGACCGAGGTTGATGCGGTTGTTGGGACCTTTGCCGGATTTCGATGCTCCCCACATTCCGGAGGGCAGGATGAACGGAGCGCCGGCAGCGGCGGCCGTGCCAAGAAAACCACGACGAGAGAATTGATGCTTGTTCATGAGATTGTTCGGATGATTTGCGCAATTAGCGGTGACGGGCGAGTGCTTTTTCGATGGCTTCCGCCTCCGCTGCGGCATCGAACTTCGGGTTCCTACCCGTTGGTACCGGGGCGGCAATTTCGGAGCGCCACTTCTTCATCAGGCGATGGAGTTCGGTGGTCTTCCCCGGATTCGCCTGGGCAAGGTTCTTCGATTCACCAATGTCCTTCTTCAGATTGTAGAGTTCCAGGCCGCCGTCCTCGAAATACTCGTGAAGTTTCCAATCCCCCAATCGGACAACACCGCACGGACGTGAGCGAAAGAGCGGATCCCGTTGTTCGCTGACGACTTGACTGTATGACTGCAGGTAGGCGGGGAAGTGCCAGAAGAGCGGACGATTACCGAAGGACTTCTGCTCCCCTTTCAGCAACGGGAGCAGGCTCTTCCCGTCAAGCGGCTGTTTGGGAAGCGTCGCGCCGGCGATGGCGCACAACGTCGGGTAAACATCGACCCCGATGATCGGTTCGGACGATTTGCTGCCAGCCTTGATAACCCCGGGCCATTTGACGAAGAAGGGTTCGCGGATGCCGCCTTCGTAGTAGGTGCCCTTGTAACCCTTGAGCGGATCCATGTCCGTGGCGGGACCGTAGCCGCCGTTGTCGCTGAAGAAGATCACGACGGTGTCATCGGCTAGCCCGAGATCGTCGATGGTCTTGCGGATCTTGCCAACGCCGTCGTCGACGGACTGGATCATCGTCGCCATCGGAACGTGATTGTGCAGCTTGCCGGGTTGCTTGGTCTCGTACTTGGAGACGTGGAGCTTGTTGGCATTCAGCGGGGTGTGAACGGCGAAGAGAGTCAGGTAGAGCGCCCAGCGTTTGTCCTTGTTCTCGCTGATGAACTCGGTGGCACGATTGCAGATGGTGGTCGTCAGGTATTCATCGTCGGGGACGTTGTCCAGTCCCGGTGCACGTGGATGCGGGGCGTAATAGCCCCTTGGCGGCCCACCGGAATGGGTGCCGCCGACATTGAGGTCGAATCCGTAGGGCAGCGGATCGTTGCTGAGATGCCACTTGCCCATGGTGGCGGTGACGTAGCCCGCGTCCTGCAGGCAATGCGCCCAGGTCTTGATCTTGGGATCGAGCGTGGAAGTGCCGGCGATGTGTTCAAGGCGACGATGTTGGGCTTTTCCCCGCGGATTGGGGCCGACGTTGAATACCTGGTGCCGAGGCGTGTACTGCCCCGACAGAAGACAGGCTCGCGCGGGAGCACAATTGGCGGCGCACGAATAAGCATCGGTAAAAACCATGCCTTCGGAGGCAAGCCGGGACGGCAACTGGTTCAGAATCTGATCGAGTTTAGTTTGATTGGATTTCGTATCCTTTTTGGACTTGATCAGTTCCTTCAAGCGATCGATCTCGGGCTGGTGTTGGGCCAGGTAGGCCTCGTCCTTCGGTTCGGTAATCGAGGGGTGAACGGTGGGTACGAAGTACTTCGGAACGCGCGCGGATTCGCCACCTGGAAAGGGATAATCCGTGTTCTGGAAGAAGGCATAGAGACCATAGTAATCCTTCATCGAAGTGGGATCGTACTTGTGATCATGACAACGCGCACAGCTGAGTCCGATCCCGAGCACGACCTTGCCCATGGTATCGAGCGTATCCTCGATGATGAGATGCATGTCCTCGAGATCACCCGTACCGAAGCGTTTGGATTGCGCGAGAAAGCCGGTGGCAATCACGCGTTCGGCATAGTCCTCCGGCTGGCCGGCACGGCCGATGATGTCGCCGGCAATCTGTTCGCGGAGAAACTGGTCGTAGGGCTTGTCGGCGTTGAAGGAATCGATGACGTAATCGCGATAAAGATAAGCCTCCGGGATCGGGAAATCGGAATTCTCCCCGGCAGTGTCCGCATAGCGGGCGAGATCGAGCCAGTGACGCCCCCAACGTTCACCGTAGCGGGGTGAGGCGAGCAATTCGTCGATCCGGTCGGTGAAGCTTTTCTGATCGTCGAGGCTCCCGGCGGGGGGCGGCATGCCGATCAGATCAAAGTAGGCACGACGCAACAGTGTCCGGCGGTCGGCAAGCGGGCCCGCTTGAGTTTTCTGGCGGGCACGGATGAAGCGATCGATCGGGTGGTCGGACAACGCATCCTTCAAAGCGGGGGGCGTCACCGTTCGCACGGGTTCAAAAGCCCAATGCGCGGCTTGGCCGACAATGACGGAAGCGAGAAGGACGCCTAGTTGGAGCGCAATACCCATTGGTGTTCGCGACGAATCGTAGCAGCAAACTTGGGGAGCTGAACTCAAAAGAAGACGCACAAACGGTCTCGGTAATTCCGTGGAATTGCGATCAAAGGAAAAAGAGCCCACGCTGTCCCGGATGTCTTGGATTGCGAGAATCCTGATCGTTTGCGCCAGCGCCGCTGCTTCTGCGGCTCCGCCGGCGCTGTTGATTGATCTTGCTTCGCCGGGCAGCGCGGCGTCTTCGATCACACGCTACTACGGGTCCGAAGGGAACGGTCAATTTGGCGTGCCCGTCTGTGGCGGCTTCGATTGCAATGGCGATGGACAGAAAGACGTCGCGTTCTCGCAGATGGTGGCGGCGCCATTGGGTCGGTCCAATGCCGGATTGGTGACGCTGGCTTTCTTCGATGGGCAGTTCGGTCTCGGCATCGACACGTCAGGCTTTCCCACCAACATCCTCAAGATCGCCGGCGATGCTGCGGGCGAGAACACGGGCTCGGAAATCTGGATGGACGATCTTAATGGCGACGGATTGGGCGACCTGTTGATCGGCCGGCAGAACTTCAGCCCCGAACCAGCGCGGGAAGGTGCGGGCGCGTTGACGATCATCTTTGGTTCCACCCAACTCACGGCGGCGGCCGCAACTGGGAACTACTTCGACCTCCGATCCCCCCCGACGAATGTCGCGGTTGTCACCATCGTCGGTGAACAGGCCTATGATCGACTGGGGATTTGGATGCGCACGGGTGACATCGATGGCGACGGGACAGTGGACCTGGTCTTGGGCGCCGACGAGCACGAGGACGAAGGGAACGGGTTCAATTTCAATTCGGGTGCGATCTACGTCCTTCGCGGCGGCACGCATTGGAATTCGATCACAACCAACGTGGATCTCGCGCGACTGGGCGAAACGGACTTTACCGCGGGACTGCAATCACACGTGGCGAAAATCACTCCGCCGCCCGGATCGATCGATGGACACTTTGGAGCGACCTGCGCAATCGGTGATCTCGATGGCAATGGTCGCGCCGAGGTCTTGGTCGCCGCGACGATCAATCGCGCCGGAGCGGCCCTGCGGCATACTTCGGCACCGGCAGGAACGGGTGACCCGGTGGGCGGCATTGGCAACGGCGCAGCATTCGTCGCGTGGGACGAGAACTTCCCGGAAGGCCCATGGCCAAACGGGTACCGCTTTCAAATCGATCAACCGACGTTGGGACAATTCACGCGCATCGACGGAGGCGTGAGCAACCGCGCCTTTGGCGAGGAATTATTGGGGACGGCGGATTTCAGTGGCGACGGATTTCCGGATCTATTCTTGGGCGACTTGGTCGGTGCGAGCCCCAACGGCGTAAACTCCGGTCTCGGCTACGTGATCTGGAATGCAGCGGAACTGCGGGGGCTGACCTTCCACATCGATTCGCCTCCAACGGGCATCTCGCTCTCGACCATCTACGGACCCTTCGCCGGGGCCATTGGTGCGGACACGGTCGCGGCCGGCGACTTCGATCGCGACGGCATCGCGGACTTGGCGGTGGGCAATCCGCACGACACGCCCCAAGGAAGAACCCAGGCAGGCTCCGTGCATCTGCTCTTTGGCCAGGCGGGCGGTTGGCCGAGCGTGATCGACTTGATAAGCGGACACGGGACTGCCCCTGCCGGCCGAACTACGCATCGCGCAGATCAACGCGGCCAATGGGAGAGTCGGTGCAAACCAACCCGACACGCTGTGCTATAGCGCCACGGCCGCGGATCTCGATGGCGACGGGCACACCGATCTCATCTGCAATGAAATGATCGGCGACGGCGTCGCGCCCAACACCATCGACGTGGGCAACCTGCTCATAATCAATGGTGCGACATTGGTACCACAGCAGACATCGCCGGTGCAGGCACTTGATGCCTCGCTGGCGTTTGCCATGGACGACCAGCCACGGTTGGCGGTCGTAACGAACCATTCGGGATTACCGGTCGCGACCGGAGCCGTCACCTTGGCCGGACCCGCCGCCGCCAATTTCACGATTGTGGCGGACACAGGTGCAGCGACTCTTCAACCCGGTGACACCCGCACGATCACGCTTCGGCTGCAGACCAATTCCATCGGCCCGAAGGGCGCCGGACTACGAGTGGAAACTGACGGCCATCCACTGCGATTCCAATTGTCCGGGAGCATCTTCGATCCTTCTCTGCAGCCATCGTTCGGGCAGGTCGTCTTCGCCAGCCAGCCGTATCTGCGCATCGACGCCGCTCAGCGCGGGTTGACGTGGCAGACGCAAAGCTCAACAAATCTGCCATCTTGGCAAGCGCATCGAGAGAACCTCCGCGGCACGGGCGGCCCGATCCTGATCCCGCGGAACAGCAAGGTCCCAATTGAGTTTTTCCGCGCGGTGACATCGCCATAGGTCCGTGCGGTTGCTAAAACACCGGCGATGTATGTGCCGGCTCATTTCGAAGTCACCGATCGCGAGAAACTGTTCGCGATCGTCAGGGAGTTCAGTTTTGCCACGGTGGTGACACAAGGAAGCAACGAACCCTTTGCCACTCATCTGCCGATCCTGTTGGATGAATCGAACCCGGAGCGGCCGCGATTGATCGGACATATGGCACGCGCAAATGCGCAGTGGAAACACTTCAGCGACACCAACGTGCTGGTCATTTTCGAAGGCCCGCACGGTTACATCTCCCCCGCGTGGTACGAAACGGAGAACGCCGTGCCGACATGGAATTACGTGGCTGTGCATGCTTACGGTCGACCGACCTTGATCGAGGATCCGCAAGCAATGCAGGCACTCGTTGACCACACCGTGGACCATTACGAAGCCGGCCGGGAGAATCCGTGGAAGGCGGAATTACCGGATGACTTCCGCGAAGGACTGCTGAAGGCGATCGTGGGATTCGAAATCCCAATCGAACGAATCGAGGGCAAGTTCAAGCTGAGCCAGAATCGTCCGGCCGCCGACGTCGACGGCACGATTGCCGGACTACGCGCAACCCAATCTGAGGGGGACAAAGAACTCGCTGACTGGATGGAGCGGGAGAACGCCTGATCAGCCCATCACCTGGAAGGCGACGAAGTGCAGGATGCAGAGCAGTACGGCGACGATCCATGAAATGCCGGGTTTCAGATGCGGCGTGCGATCGATCACCTCCCGATAGTGCTCGGTGAAGACCTGTTTCGCTCCCTTGTTGCAAACGAGGTACAGGACGTAGAGGTGCAACACCGAGCCCAACGGCAACAGGATGAGGCCAAAGCCCGAAACGCAACACGCGGCCAATTTCGCACGGCGCCGAAAACCCATCACCTCGCGCGCAGCGAACAGAACGGGCACGGCGAACAAGAGACAGATCACCATGACTCCCGGCTTGCCGTTGACCAAAGAACCGATGGCAAGCACTGACAGCAGAACGCCAACGAAATAATACATTACCGCCGCCGTGCGGATACGTCGTTCGTGTTT
>JBMYQZ010000109.1:7405-11133 GCA_049601855.1 Limisphaerales bacterium
TGAGTTCGGCCTCGCGCATTTCCTCGTCGGGAGTATCCCGGGCTTCCTCCGCCAGCTTCGCCTCATCCTGTTGGCGCACAAAGTCCTCGCGGCACCCCAGGCAGACGAAGTCGTCGCGAAAGCGAACGGTGTCGCCCAGGAGCAGAAACGCACCGCAGGAGACACAGGTCACGCCGGGTTATTCGTTGTCGGCAGGACTGTCGGGTGCCGGCGGCGGCGGGGCCGCAGCCACCGGAGCCGCGGGAACGCCTTTGACCTCCCCGTACGGGCGCCATTCCGGCATACCCTTGTGCCAGACGAGCGTCTGGTCGGTGATGACGGCGGCCGACACGAGGTGCTCAAAGGCAACCTCATCAACGGGGCCAAGCTTTTCGCGGTTGGCGGAGTATTACCACTTCATTACGGGAATCAGTTGAGTAACACGGCTCGAGTGGAAGTGGTTGCAGTTAAGTGCAACTTCGCTCGAATTCCAACAACGGACTCGCCTCGTGTCCGTCTTCCCCGCTATCAATCCGGCCATGGCAAAAAAGAAGCTCCTCATCGTGACCGACGACTCGGGCGAATCCTTTGAAATCCTCTACGCGCAGGCGCGTTTTGCCGAAGCGGGCTGGAAGCCGGTGATTGCCGCGACCAAGAAGAAGGCGCTGCACGGCGTGGTGCACGATTTCGAACCGGGTTGGACGACCTACGTGGAAAAGCCGGGCTATCGGATTGAGGCGGACATCGCGATTTCCAAGGTCAAGGGAGCCGACTATCACGCGATGATATTGATTGGCGGCCGGGCTCCGGAATTCCTCCGCTACGACAAGAAGCTGATCAAGCTCGTGCAGGAGTTCGACCGGAAACAGAAGCACATCTTCTCAATCTGCCACGGAATTCAGATCCTCGCGGAGGCGGATGTGCTCAAGGGACGCACGGTCACCTGTTATGCAAATTGCCGTTCCGACGCTACCGTCGGCGGTGCGAAATGGATCAACAAGCAGAGCGTCCGAGACCGGAACCTCGTCACCGCGCAGACCTGGGAAAGCCACGCCGAGTTCTACCGCGACATCTTCCAGGCACTTGGCGAATAACTCCACTATCGTCTGGTTCCGGCTCGACCTGCGTCTGAGCGACCAGCCCGCGCTAACCGCCGCGATCAAGCGCAGCGAGCCGGTGATTCCGGTCTTCATTCACGATCCGGAGAGCGAGGGCAAGTGGCGACCCGGCGCGGCATCCGATTGGTGGCTGCATCATTCGTTGAAGAACTTGGACGAAGAACTCCGCGCCGTCGGCTCAAGGTTGATCGTTCGGCGCGGGGATTCACTCACGGAACTGCGCTCTCTGGTGAAGGAAACCGGGGCGACTGCGGTTTACTGGAATCGGCGCTACGAGCCGCTGGTGATCGCGCGGGATGCCAATATCAAGCAGGCGCTAGGCGGTGA
This sequence comes from Limisphaerales bacterium, assembly GCA_049601855.1. Lineage (GTDB taxonomy): Bacteria > Verrucomicrobiota > Verrucomicrobiia > Limisphaerales > JAYPXF01. The sequence goes on from JBMYQZ010000109.1 coordinate 8,830, forward strand.
TGGAGTGGAGGTCCAAAGTTTCAACGGTGCCCTCCTACACGAGCCATGGACGATCCAAAACAAGGCCGGCAACCCGTTTCGAGTCTTCACGCCCTACTGGCGGACCTGTGTGACGCTCGACGTCGCGAAACCGCTGGCGCGACCAAGAAAGATTGGGGCACCAAAAAAGTGGCCAGGCTCGGAGCGACTCGATCTGTTGCCAAAACTCAATTGGGCGAAGGGCTTCAAAGTGTGGTCTCCGGGCGAACAAGGTGCCCAAAGCAACTTGAAGCGGTTCCTGTCCAAAGCCTTTGTCGACTATGGCGAAGGGCGCGATCGGCCCGATCGCGTCGGGACTTCCCGACTTTCACCGCACTTGCATTTCGGCGAGATCAGTCCGCGACAGATCTGGGCAGCCGTGTCCAAGCTTCCGCAGTGGCGTCATTCGCAATTCCTCGCAGAGATCGGATGGCGCGAATTCGCGCATCATCTGCTCTATCACTTCCCGCAGACCGCGGAGGAGCCTTTGCGCCCGGAGTTCAAGAAGTTCCGTTGGCGCAAGAACGCCGCGGCATTGAAAGCCTGGCAGAGTGGTCAGACCGGCTACCCGATCGTCGATGCCGGCATGCGCGAACTTTGGACCACCGGCTGGATGCACAACCGCGTGCGCATGATCGTCGCGTCCTTTCTGATCAAGGATCTGCTCATTGACTGGCGCGAAGGCACCCAATGGTTTTGGGACGCCCTCGTCGACGCCGACCTCGCGAGCAATACGCTCGGCTGGCAGTGGACCGCCGGTTGCGGCGCTGACGCTTCGCCATTCTTCCGCATTTTCAATCCAACCAGCCAAGGCGAAAAGTTTGACGGCCAAGGCGACTACGTTCGTCGTTGGTGCCCGGAAATCGCACGCCTTCCCGATCGCTGGCTCCACCAACCATGGAACACACCCGCGGCTGCCCTGCAAAACGCCGGCATCGTGCTCGGACGCGATTACCCGGAACCCATCGTCAATCATGGCACGGCCCGGCATATTGCCCTCGAGGCGTTCCAGCGCATCAAGGGCGCCTGAATCGCCGCGACAATTGTCTTTTCCGATTCCTCTCCAAGCGGTTTCATCCGCGCATGATTCGTCGCCTAATATCTTTCGCCGCCGCCATCTTGCTGGCTGGCCCGACGTTCGCTGCCAAGCCCAACTTCGTCATCATCTTCGCGGATGATCAGGGCTACGGGGATCTTGGTTGTTTCGGGTCGAAGAAAATCAAGACGCCCAACATCGACCGGATGGCGAAAGAAGGAATGCGCTTTACGAATTTCATGGTGGCATCGCCGGTGTGCACGCCTTCCCGGGCGGCCTTGTTGACGGGATGCTATCCGAAGCGGATCGGGATGCATCAACATGTGCTGTTTCCGGCTTCGAAGAAGGGATTGAATCCGAGCGAACACACGATTGCGGATCACTTGAAGGGACTTGGTTATGCGACGGCCTGTTTCGGCAAGTGGCACCTGGGTCATCACCCGGAAGTGCTGCCACGGGCCAACGGATTCGACATGTATTATGGCATCCCCTACTCCAACGACATGAACCACCCGGACAACAAGGGCAAGCCCAAGGGCGGTCCGGATGGCATGGACATTCTCTGGGCCGATCCTGAGTCGACGCTCACCAAGTGGAAGACGCCCTTGTTCGAGAACGAAAAGATCGTGGAATTGCCGGTGGATCAACGGACCATCACCCGTCGTTGCACCGATCGAGCCGTGCAGTTCATCGAGGGCAACAAGACCAATCCGTTCTTTCTCTACGTCCCGTATTCGATGCCGCACATCCCGCTCTACGTGCCGGACGAGGTCCGCGATCCGAATCCGCTCAACGCCTACACCTGCGTCATCGAGCACCTCGACACGGAGGTCGGACGCATCATGAACACAATTCGCGAGCTCGGCCTTTCCAAAAACACCTACGTCATCTACACCACGGACAACGGGCCGTGGTTGAGCTTCAAGCACCACGGCGGATCGGCGGGGCCGTTGCGTGACGGCAAGGGGACGACCTTTGAAGGCGGCCAACGCGTGCCTTGTGTGATGTGGGGGCCGGGTCGCATTCCGGCCGGCACGGAGAACGACTCGCTCGTCGGCACGATCGACATGTTGCCGACCATCGCCGCGATCACCGGCACGCAGCTACCGGGCGATCGCAAGATCGACGGACTCGACGCGTCCGCCCTGTGGAAGAATCCGAGGGCCAAATCGCCGCGGAATGAATTCCTGTATTACACCTCGCGCGGCGACATCGAAGGCATCCGCCAAGGCAGGTGGAAGTTGCTGGTG
>JBMYQZ010000110.1:0-8727 GCA_049601855.1 Limisphaerales bacterium
TCGTAGACGAAAGCATTCCCTCCCGGTGACGAATGATCGCCGACGGCGGAGTAATATTTGTTACTGACAACCAGGCCATCGCCCCAAACCGACCAGACGCCGGGATCGGGTTCATAGGTCTGGCAGTTGTAGTAGTGAAACGAAACCTTCGGTGGAGCACTGGCGATCGCAACGTCTTCGCGAAGAGTCTCGGTGGGTTGCAACAAGAGATCTAGCGAAGCCGGTCTGTCAAACTTGGTGGGCGGCCAGGATAGTTTGGCCGCGCTTGCCAGAATCCATTCGGCCAAAAGACCGACGGCGCGAGGATCCGGGGTTTGACTGCCCAACGGCGGCATTTGTCCGGGACCGACGCGGGAGCAGCGGTTGAGGAGGACTGATTTTTCAGGATGCCCGGGGACGACTATTTTCGCGTCGGGGCCGAAGCCGAGATCGCCGTGGTAAGGCGTTTCGTTGAAGACGCCCATTTTTTCCGATTCGACGAAGTAGCGTAGATCCATCTGGGCATTGCCGCCGCCCGCCGGGACATGGCAATGCGCGCAGCGGGCGTGAAGGAGGGAACGGGCTCGCTGATCGAGATCGGCCGATTCGTCGGTAATGCGAGCAAAGGCGTCCAGTTCGTCGGGCGCCTGGCGCATCGTGGAGATCGGCTTCTTGGCGTCGGGTTTCATGAAGAAGCCAAGTCGGTTCATCACGTCAAGTTGATTGAGCTCCGTGCCGTGGTAGTCGTAGTCGCGATTGAGTTGCGCGGATTGCAAGCCGAGAACGAAGTTCGCCGCGCGGCTGTGACAGATCATGCATTCGGCCCGGGACGGAATGTGCCAATTCCTTCCTTTCACTTTGATATCAGCGCCCTTGGCTCCGACCAGTTCGGCGTCGGTCTGCAAGTCATTCCAGCGATAGGTGTAAGCCGCCCATTCGGCCTCCTGCTTCACCAGCATGCGCGTTTCGATACGGGTGTCACCGAGAGCGAGGGTTTGGAGCGCGACGGTATTGTCCGGAAGACTCCAACCGCGACGGGTAGCGAATCTCAGGTAAGCCTCTTCGGCAGGCAACATGAGAAAGCGTTGAATGGAGGCGCCGTCGGCCCATTCGGGAATATTGACGTCGTAGGGAAGTAGTTCGGAAACGACCTCGTGCTTTGCGGTGGAACGAAACAAGCCGGTCTCGCTCAGCCGCCGCGGGAACGAGCTTTGTTTGCCCCGCTTCGGATTGGGGACCAGTCGATAGAGTCCGCCTTCTTCGCCCAATCGGTAGTCAGATACCAACAGGTCACCGCTCTTTGGATCGACAGCAAAGTCCGTGATCCGAATGTCCGTGTCCGCGATCTCGCGATTCCAGACGACCTTCTCTCCGTCGTGCAGCACGGCCCAGATCTTGCCGGTGGTGTTGTCGCCGTAGATGTAGGCGTCCTTTAGTTCCGGGTGCTTCTGGCCAGTGTAAACCACGCCGCCGGTCAATGAACGAGATTCGCCATGATCGTGCTCGACCGTGGGCGGCGAAACGGGATGGGGTCCCAGTTTGCGATTGGCGTAAAAGATCCGGCTGCCTTCGTAAACACTCCAGCCGTAGTTGGCGCCGCGTTCGACGAGATAAGCCTGTTCCAATCGATCCTGCCCGTTGTTGCCCACCCAAAGGCGGTTGAGCCGATGATCCCAACAGGCACGCCAGGGATTGCGGAGGCCATAGGCAAAGGTCTCGGGGCGAATGTTCTTCTCACCAACGAAGGGATTGTCCGGAGGCACGGAGTAGGCTTTGCCGTTGGCTGGATTCTCAACGTCGATGCGCAAGACCTTGGCCAAGAGCTTGGTGAGATCTTGCCCGGTGATATCTGTGTCCGAATCGCTCGTTCCATCGCCAGTGGTCACATAAAACATACCGTCGGATCCAAAGGCCAGACCGAGTCCGTTATGTCCGTTGGATTCCCATTCGATGATCGTCCGGGGCGATTCGAGCCTCCCGTCCTTCAAGGTGTAGCGCGTGACCTTGCAGATCCGCTCACCGCGTTTGGCGCCCTGTGGCCCCCAGTATCCCAGGTAGAGAAACCCATTCTGCTCGAAGTCTGGATGAAATTCCAAGCCGGTGGCCGTCCCGTCAATCAAGAGCAATTGCTGCGACTCCAACGGGCGCCACAGCATCAAGCGCGTGCCCTTTGTCTTGGGCGGTTGATCGACGTAGATCATGTCGCCCGAGCCCGGTGCAAACTTGAAGGTGATCATGCGCTGAATCTCCGGCATGCCGGTGACCTTCTCGGCGATGAATGGAAGGGGCGGATCTGGGCGCCCCTTGAGCCGGGACCCGGCATAGCCTCCGATCTGCAGCAAGGGCGCCGGCAAATCCGCGCCAATCAAGCTCGTCACAGACAAGCAGGCAGCTAACAACCGAAGGATCATGCCGAATCGTTGGCCAGCGCCCCGGCTCAGGCAAGTCTGGGATTGTATCTCATCGGATCACGAGAAGAGAATAGTCCCGTTTATGGAACTGGCAGCAGTTGCAGGATTGATCATCCTGGCCGCGCCAATCAGTGCCTCGGAAATTGAATTCGAGCAACGTGAAGACGTGTTGCCCAGCGGCGATTCTCCAACGACCTCCGATCTGGAAACGAGTGATGCCAATTGGAACGCCGTGATCAAGAGCGCCGAGACCAATACCTGATTCTTCCGTACTGTTGCGGCCAAGTCAGGAACGACTGACACGGTGACGGCCATGTCCCGCGCGATTGCGGAGTGGGTGAAGCGGAAGGCGTAGAGCTCATGCCGCGCCATAGGCCCGCCAACCCGGGCACCGCAATACTTTTCATCTCAGAGGAACGAGCGGTGCCATCAAATAATTGCACCGAATCAGGTGCCCCACAGCCCCTCCTGCATGAATGAAGCAAAGAATCCGCTAGCGAATTACAACAGGTTGGCCCGGAAGTGATTCGTTCACTTTCAAATGATCACGATACTGTGCCGGTATGAAGCGAATATCTTTCACGTATTTGGCGTGCATCGGAAGGCCCGTCCAGCGTTTGCGATTGGGCGTATCCGCCGCGAAAATATCCTGATAGACCTCCACCTGCTGTTGCTGCCCGCCGTTCTTGCCGTAGATCTCAATGTTGAAAGCCGTTCGACGCATGGTCAATTCCGCCACCCCAAACTTGGCGATATCGTCATTGGCCCGCAGAACCTTCACCGTCTTGGATTGGTTCTTCTTCAGCGGGACATCTCCAAATCCGTCCCAAAGAAACAGTTGAAACCTCGATCCGGGAACGTAAGGCATTCTTCTCTTCTGCTCTTTTTCGTCGCCGACTTTCAACGAGGCCTCAACCGATCTGGTAGCGGTATTTACAACAAAGGCAGCCTTTGTCTTTTTGTCGCCAACAACACGCATATACGAGCCGCGCTCCGGTATCATCGCTTCCGTTCTCGGGTCGATTCGGTAGATCTCCTTGGACAGCACGCTGGTCCAGACGACCTTCCCTTCGGCATCCTTACCCCAGAACATCATGTAACTGTGGCGCAACGTATAGGAGTGTCGTTTGTTTGAGGAGTCCCGCCAGTTCTTCATGTGAGATACCTCACGGTAGTAGCCCACGTTCTCGTTCTTCTCGGTAAGCAATTCGAACCACATGTCGCGCGGGGGCTTGGCCGTTGCCTCAAATGTCCCGCCGGACATCACCATCACACCCAAAGCAATCACCACCACGTTTTGTATAGCATTCATCATTCGTATTCCGGCTATGTGAACCTCCACCGACCTTGGAATCACCGATCGAGGAATCAAACAGAATCGGTTGCCCCAGAGTGGACGACCATGTCGCGACGCGGAGATCAAGGAGGGGCCGTGCAACTTCTGGTTTTGCGATCCGGGCACGCACCACCTAGGCTCAAGGAATGAACACGACAATCCGCACGGCGAAGCGTCGCCCCAGCAACCATACCCATGGCTGATTATCAGGATCTGGAAGGAAAGGTGGTCTGCATCACCGGTGGCGCCAATGGCATCGGGGCGGCGATGGTGCGGGCGTTTCATGCGCAGGGTGCATTCGTTTCGTTCTGCGACATCGACGCGGAGGCCGGGAAGAAACTCGCGAAGGAAATCGGGCCGGGGGTGGAGTTCAAGAAGGTCGACCTGTTGAAGCAGAAACAGGTGGTTCGCTGGATTGAAGGCGTCGGCCAGAGCTACGGGGCACTGCACGTCTTGGTGAACAATGCCGCGAGCGATCCGCGGATTCCCTTGGCGGACATGAGCGTGGAAGATTGGGACACCTTGCTCGGGCGCAATCTGCGCTCGTGTTTCCTCACGAGCCAGGCGGCGGCTCCGCTGATGAAGCAGGGTGCATCGATCATCAACTTCAGCAGTATCACCTTTCATATTGCACCGGCGGAAATGACGGCGTACGTGGCAAGCAAGGGCGGCATTCTTTCCTTCTCGAAATCACTGGCACGCGAACTGGGGCCGAAGCGGATCCGGGTGAACACGATTTCGCCGGGATGGATCATGACCGAGCGGCAGAAGGAACAATTCGTGACGCCGGCGGTGAAACGGATGCTGCGCAAGGCGCAGTGCGTGCCGGACCTGATTCAACCGGTGGAAATTGCGAACGTGGCCTTGTTCCTGGCGAGTGAGACGAGCAGTGCGATCACGGGGCAGGAAATCCTCGCCGATCGCGGCTGGGCGCATTCCTGATCACTCCCAGTAGGAGAACAGAATGCGGACGTCCTTGTCATTGCGGCGGAAGAGATAGGCGACCTTTTGTCGGCTGCGTTCGCCGATGGAGGTGGTGATATCCACGCGGAAGACGGCGCTGCGGACGCTGACCAAGTTGGCGAGTTGACCACTGCCGGCGCCCACCCGACCGGCGAAGTCCTGTGGACTGCGAAACGGCTGGTCGTCTTCGGTTCCTTCCACTCCATCAAATCCCGCGCGTTCGGATATGACCGTCTCCGCGTATTCAGGATCCAACCCGAAGAGCTGAAGGGCGTCGGACGAACAGGTGTTGGGATTCAGCTTGGTCCCCAGGGTGGTAAAGAGTTTTACAAAGGAATTCGTGTATTCAGGCAGATCGGCCTGGCGATGTCGGAACTGCTCCATGCGGGTCATGCTCTGGATGTCGACCGGATCCGTGCCCCAGAACATCTCCGGTTCCACGCCATTGACGAGCAACAGTTCGGTGAGTGAATCCAACGGTCCGTTCTTGCAGCGATGTGGGCTTTCCGCATCGAGATAATGGTCTTCCTCCACGCCCTGATCGCGCGGCGTGTTGTCGCGGTCAATCCAGTCGAGAATGGAGTCGACGATGATCGGGGCGTCGGCCACATCGATGCCGATAAGCTCCGTCGCCCGCGTGAGCACTTCCTCGTTGGCGATGTTGATGTTGAACTTGGACTGCACGTCGGTGAATTGGAGCGTCACGTTGCCACGGCCAATCGGGATATTCTGGAGCGAAAGTCCTTCGAAGACGTCATTCGTATCAAATTTGCGGCCGGCCCAGAATTGGTTGAGTGAGTCGTAGGGCTCTTCGCGGATGGTCATCTGTTGACCGAGCACCCACTTGGAGAATTCCATGCCGGAACGGCCAAGCCATTCGAACTCGTAATCATCCTGGGCGTTGCGGGCCAGGGTGGTCTCGATCTTGACGTTGTAGGCGAAACCACCGGCGAGGATCGTGAACACGAACACGACCAGCAGGACGATCAACAGCGCGATCCCGCCTTCCCGTTTGGGATGTCCATTTTGCGTGTTCATCACTTCTTAAAGCGGCTGGTGGGCGGCGGCCGATTTCGTTGCGGGCCGCCCTGTCGATTGAGCCAGGAATGGATTTCGCGGGGCACGGGTGTGGCGTTGACGCCGACGATGCTGGTGAAGAGGTTGTCCTCGTCCTCACCATCGAAGCCGATCATGAGACGCATCATCTGGGGAACGGTATTGGTATCGAGCCACTCGAATTCCCATTCGCCGGAGTTGGTGTTGTAAAACTCGATCTGAAACAGGCCGAGATTGGTGACCAGCACCATGGGAAGGGATGGGCGCTCCTCCGCCTCGGGATCGGCCAAGAGGTGTTCCTGATGCATCACCAACTGAGGCAGGCCGTTGGATCCATCCGGTTCCACTTCGAAAGACACCCGCCGGACGCGTTCGCCTTCGAAAGAGCCCGTGCCGGGAAAGTCCTGTGGCAGATAAGAGGCGAAACTGAGCAGCGCAAATTGCTCGTCCTCCGTGTCCGCCACGAAGGAGTAGTATTGCTGGTTCTCCGGGAATACTAGGATCGAGTTGAGGGCGCGTTGGATCGAATCGCGCGCGATGCGTTCGCGCTGGATGCGATCGGCCGCGGCGTTGCCGATGCGGGTGGCACGGAGAATGGATTCCCAAACCGAATAGATGGCGATGACAATGACACCGAGGATCGCCGCCGCGATGATGATCTCAACGAGCGTGAACGCTTTTCGCGATCGTGATGATGGGCGCAGGATCATTGTTGTCCCATGGGTCGGCCGATCGGCCGACCGGCTTCGCGACCGAGATCGCGGTTGTCGAGTCCTTCAGAATTCGGGCGGTAAAGGAGAATGCTCAACTTGGTCTCGACGCGGGTGCTGCCATTATCCTCGGTGACCACGAAGTCGGCGCCGAAAAGCCCGTTGGTACCGGCTTCGTAAACGTCCCGGGTCCAGGAGGCATTGGGATAAACATCGCCGAAGTCTCCACTGACGATGCCCTCTTCGAGACTGTTGGTGAGGGAAAGCTCCACCGCAAGCGAGGCGATATCGACCTGGGGCTTCTGCAGGTTCTGGATGTAACGAAGGTTTTGGGAGACCAGGTTGAGGATGGCGAAGACGGCGACGAAGAAAACCGCCACGGCGATCATCACCTCCAGCAACGTGAAGGCCGCGTCTGGATGACGAACCTTGCGTTTCATTTGAACACCTCGTAGTCCGCGCGTCCCGTGATCGGGTCGACTGTAAACTTCCGCATGTCGCCCTGCACGGCGCTTACCAGCAGATGGAAAGCGTCGGCCGTGCCGTTGGAGTAGAAGCGCATGGCCACCGTGTCTTCGGCAGCCTCCAGGTCATCGGAGTTGATCCGCAGGAGCTCGATCCGAACGTCCGTGCCGAGGTCCATGCTGAAACGACCTCGCTTGGTATCCGCGGAACTGGACGAAACGCGTTTTTCAAGTTCGGAAGATTGCCCCGTGCTGACCACGCTGAAGGTCTGATCCAGCGGATTGATCCGGACCTCCATCGTCACTCCCCGCATGATGGCCTGGGCGCGGGCGGTGTGCATCAGTTCCATCATCTCATCGGTGACGACCTTCATTGCCCGCTGGTTGTGGGCCCGGGCGAAGGTCGGGATGGCGACGGTGAACATGATGACGATCAGGCCGACGACCATCATGATCTCAATCAGCGTGAAGCCGCGTTGGCCCGCTCGATTGACGCGATCCGCGATCATCTTCCGGATCCGATACTGCTGGTGAGTTTGAACATCGCGGAAAGTACGCTGAGCAACAGAAAGCCCACGCCGGCGGCCATCACCACGATGAGGATCGGTTCGATCAGATTGGTCATCACCCGCAACGCGACGTTCATGTCATTTTCATACGTATCCGCGACGTTCTCGAGCGAACCGGGGACGTCGCCGGTTTCCTCGCCGATCTTGATCAGGTCGATCATCAGTGTGGGAAACACACCGCTGGCCGCGAGGGGTTGCGCGAGCGTCTTGCCGTCGGTCACGGCGTCGCGGGTCTTGGCAATGGATTGCTTGAGAATGGTGTTGGGCACGACCTGCTCGGCGATCGCCAGGGCGTTGAGCACATCCACGCCATTGCGTAACAAGGTGGCTAGCGTACGGGCAAACTGCGCGTAGAGATTCAACTTCACCACCTTGCCGATGATCGGGAAGCTCATCTTCCAGCTGTCCAGGGCCTCGCGCCCATGCGGGGTGGCACGAAAGCGCATGAACAGGACGATGAAGACCAGGGTGCCCAACGCGAGCAGGATCAGGCTCACGGGGTTCTGAAAGAAGTTGCTGATCGAGATCAGGATCTTGGTCGAGGTGGGCAACTCGATGTTCATGCCGTCGAAGATACCGAGGAAGGTCGGCAGCATCTTGGTCACGAAGACAATGACGATCAGCAGTCCCGTGCAGGCAACAAAAGCCGGGTAAACCATCGCCTGCGTGAACTTGGACTGCACTTCGGAAAAGCGTTCGTAGTGCTCAGCAAGACGTCGCAGGACATCTTCCAAGGCGCCGCTGCGTTCGCCCGCAGCCACCATGTTCGTGTACATCTCGGTGAACACGACCGGCTGGCGTTTCATGGCCTCGGAGAGGCTCTTGCCTTCGACCACGTCCTGCTTGATCTGCGTGGTGACCGACTGCGGGATGCCCTTGGACTCGATCTTCGACATCGTGTTGAGGGCTTGGGTGAGCGGCATGCCGGCGCGCAGAAGATTGGCGATCTGGGTGGTAAAGTGGGCCAACTCGGTCAGTTTGGGACGGCGTTGGCGATTGACGAATTCCTCGAGCGCGGCGGGCATGCGGAACCCACTGGAGGACTTCTGCTTCGCGGATTTCTCGCCAACGGTGCCGGTGGCATCGACGGAAAGCGGAAACAGACCCATGCGCTGGATCTGTGAGAGGGCGGTGGAACGATCGCCCACCTCCAACTCGCCCGTCACCAGTTCGCCGGAACGTTTCCGGGCCTTGTACGAAAACTGCGCCATTTGTTGGGGAAATAAACCAACGCGGTCC
>JBMYQZ010000110.1:8737-11053 GCA_049601855.1 Limisphaerales bacterium
CCAAAGTTGCGAGTTTTTATGCGATCGACTGCGTAGCCGTACTTATTCCACGCGCACTATATCGTAACTCCTGCATCAATGTACTTGTCGGACATTTCGGCGTGTGGAAGCCTCACCAAAGCAGATCAGCATGCCGATCAGTCTCGCCAAAAAGAAGCCCGCACCCGCCCCGAAGAACACGGGTGGTGGAGGCAGCCCAGACAAGCCCGGAGCGCCCTTGGGATTGGTGGCCGCGTTCCTGGCCGCGGGAGCGTTTGTGGCCGAGATGTACGTGCCGGCGGACTACCGTTCGCTTTCCTTTCAGGTGGTGGCTGGATTGGCCGGGTTGATGGGCGCCTTCGGGGCGCTCGGAGCGATCAAAGGATTGCGCACCGGACCGAAAGGCGCGGCGGCCTTTCAGTTGTTGATGAGCATCGGCGCCTTGGGAGCGGTTGCTTATGGATTTACCCGACCACCGGCTCCGGCGCCCGTACCGGAACCAGGCCGGCCCGGTCCCGGCCCGGCTCCCGCTGTCACCAGCACCGACACCAATGCCCCACTGAGCACGAATGCGGTGACATCGATTCAAACTCCCACGCCGGCGACCACCAACGTCATTACCGAGGAAAATCTCTCCCCGCCCGTGACCGTGCAGCGACTGTTGCCGGTGACTACCAAGACAACCCTCCTGCGCGCCCGCACGGGCAAACTCCCGGAGCCCGAGCCGGAACCAAAACCCGAATCACCGAAGCCCGAGGTGGCAAACGTCGCTGACACGAATTCACAACCAGCCCCCCCCGAGCCGACTCCCAACACCGCGCCCGCGCCGACGGCTCCGGTCGTGGATCCCCAGTTCCCCGAACTCGCCGCCTTGGCTCCGTCGATCAACCTCCCGCCTCCTCCCGGAGCTGCGCCCGCCGCGCGTCGTTATCCCAACACTTTCCGCGGCGCGACCCTAGCCACCTTTGAGGAGATCAACCTGGCCGCCCAGAATTTCGCCGCCGTGAACAATCTCGACATCGCGGATATCCTCGACGTATCCGGCATGAAGACCGCACAGGTGATCGCCAATCGTTATCGCCAGCTCGGACATTGGAATCAACGCCAGACCAAGTTCAAATCCACGATCGAACGGGCCGACACCATTTACGAACAACGACTGCGGCAGGCGAAAACCTCGGAGGACCGCCTCATGACAACGCTCGCCAAGTTCCGCGAGACGCGGGAGCAGCTCTACACGGACACGCTGGCGCAGACGACCGCAGTCAGTCGCGTGCACGCCGCCGCTGCCGGGGTCTTGAAAGTGCTCGGTGACAACTTCGGCGCGTGGGAATTCGATGCTGAAGAGAAGAAGCTGCTTTTCGACGAACAGGAAATAGCCGCCCAATACCAGGCGGCCATCGCGAAGGTAAAACAGGCCAGCGCCCAAGTGCCCGGTTCTTGAGTCATGTTCGATCAACCGGAACCCAAACCCAACAAGTTCGTGGTCTTCCTCAAGGTGCTGGGAGTGCTCGCCATCTTGGCCGGCTGCGGCTGGGTGCTCTACACGCGCATGCAGGACCGCGGAACGGATCCGGCGGAGGACGCCGCCCGGGCTGAGGCCGAAGCGCGCAAGAGCAAAGAGGAGATGCTCACTGATTTCGCAGCCAAGACGGTGGTGGACAACGCGGACGAACTCGAAGGCAAGGCCGTGGCCTTGGAGGCCGCTGCCGTGAGTCTTTCCGGCAATGACCGATTATTCTGCAATGGCGCGGCCAACATTCTCCGCAAATTGATCCCCTTCACGGAGGCCTATCGCGAGGCCTTTGAGATGGGTGGCATCATGGATGTGATGGACGTGAGCACGGCGAATTCCGTCGGCGACATCAGATTGCGGCTCGAACACCTCGCTCACCTCCAGCGTGTGCTCAACCGACAGGAAGCCCAGTTCGAGATGCTCGAGCACAACCTGCGCAAGGAGTTTCGGGAATTGGGCGCCGCCCCCACCCAGGGCGAACACCTGGTGAAGATGGCCATGACCAGCTTCGGCCCGGCCGCATCCAGGCGCCGCGTGAAATGGCAGATCCAACGAGATGCCTGCACGCACGCCACGACGATCATGAATCAGCTGAAGGAGACTTGGGGCCGCTGGGCGGTGGTTGACGACGAGATCGTTTTTGAGGAAGCCCACTTGACGCGCACCTACAACGGCACCTTGGAATTCCTTGAGCAGAAGCTCCAGGAGGATGCCGAGTTCAACGCCAAGAAGGACATAATGGTACGCAAATAGGTCCGGATCACCGGGGGTGCGATTCCAAGTGGGTGGTGAAGAAAGTGGGGATAAACTGAAATGAAGGC
>JBMYQZ010000111.1:0-11025 GCA_049601855.1 Limisphaerales bacterium
CAATTGCCGCTACCAGCAATGCCGCTTTGGAAATCATAAAGTGTACTTCGCAGCCTGCCTCAAGCAGGCACTCCAGCAAGCGCAGCCCATACTGCGCACCTGAGGCACCCGTCATGGCAAGTGTCACGACCAGCGCCACGATCAGTGCGACCACCATGGTCCCGAGATTGAGGAAGATCAACATGGCGAAACGCTAGAACAGCCGTTTGCCCAACCGTGAATCGATATCCCGGGCCCGGACATCGTCAGGGCGAATATCTTCACCGAGGGCGACGATCCTTCCGATGAAACTCAACTTCACATCGACAGAGCGATTCGCTCTGCAGCCCCATATCCAATTGTATGGAACCGGCTTAGAGGGTGAATGAGGCCTCTGATACCTATTGTTGAGATGAAGTTCTCACTTCCAGCGGTTGTCTTCCGTTCAAACGTTTGAAGACGCGATAGAAGGTGGACAGATCATCGAATCCGCATTGGAAGGCAATGGAGGTGACCTGTGAATCGGTTTCGCAGAGCAATGCTACCGCGTGGTTGACCCGCAACTCGTGGAGGTAGTTTAACCAGGACTTGCCGGTTTGCTGCTTGAACAATTCCGTAAACTTGCGTCTGGAAAATCCGCAGGCGATCGCGCCTGCATCCAGCGTCACCGCCTCGAAGAAGTTGCGGCTCAGCCAATCGAGGTATTCATGAATCTCGTCGTCGGCATCTGAGGAAGCGTTCTTGCCTGCGTGGGGCTGGGCGATGGTTGCGAAGAGCTCGATGGCTGACGCAACGGCCGAGAGCTTCGCCACCGGACTTGGGTTCGCTGCGAGATAGAGCAGTCGGCGCAGACGCTTCTCGATGTCGAGGAGGACGATCCGCTGTCGAGGAATCTTGCCGGTTGGAAGCAATTCGCCGAGTTCGGAGCCGACGGCGATCTTCTTTGGGTCGAGGGCCAGTCCATACAATGAAAGTGGAGTGCCTGGTTCGTCCACGATGGCGTGATCCACATTGGCAGGAACAATTACACAATCGCCCGGTTCACAATTCAGCTGCTCGGAACGCTTCGGCAGGTCGAATCGAATGTGGCCTTCGCCTTCCCGGAAGTACAGAAGTTCAGGGAAGCGGTGTCGACTCGAGCGCATTTCAAAAGAGGAATCATGATAACTCTCAAACACCCAAATACCCGATGCGAGAACTCTTTCTGGAACCGGATGATTCCGGGTTTGTTTTACGGTTCTTTGCGATCCAGGCATGTGAAACAGGGTTGGATTCTTGATTCTTGAGATTCGAGCATCGTAATCCCTGAATGTTCTATCCTCTGTTTTGCCCGATTTGCAAATTGATTTGCTCAATGTGCCAAGAGTTTTCCTGTGACTGCTCTAAGGTGACGTCGTGATTGCGACAGCGCCTACACCAATCCCCGGGAACAAGGATCGTACGATTCCGGCAACCCCGTCCGTTTCGATCCCGCCCGTCGTGCGACGAAGAGAGATTACCGGGATGTCCGCCATCTTGCTGCCGATGAAAACTTCGACGGAACCGGATTGGACCGGGTTTGCTCGCCACACCGATCGCACGCTTTCCGCAGGGCTGGTTCCGGCCATAAACATGGACACCGGTTACGCCAATCTGCTAAGCGACTTGCAGCGTCAGTGCGCGCTGGATCTCGCTCGCGATTGCTGTGCCGGTAAACCGTTTCTGGGTGGCGTTTTCGTTCGCGACGAACCCGCCGCACCCTTTGATTTCGATGCCTATCGCCGGGGCATTGATCAGGTTCAAGCGAATGGCGGCACGCCGATCATCTTTCAATCCTACGGGCTCACCGGCCAATCCGATGATGACATTCTGGAGTCCTATCGGAGAATCGGCGAACATGCGGGGAAATTTCTGGCGTTTGAACTAGGTAAGATGTTCGCACCCTTCGGCAAGATCTACAGCTTGCCGGTTTATGAGGGTCTTCTGTCCATCAGTTCCTGCATCGGGGCGAAACACTCATCACTGAGCCGGGCTCAGGAATGGCAACGTATTCGACTCCGGGACGCGCTACGCCCGGAGTTCAAGGTCCTGACAGGCAACGATCTGGCGATCGATATGGTCAGGTATGGCAGCGACTACCTGCTGGGCTTGAGCACTTTTGCGCCCGAGGCTTTCGCACTTCGTGATGCGATGTGGAAGCAGGGGGATCCGACTTTCTATGAGCTGAATGACGTCCTGCAGTATCTCGGCTGTTTTGCGTTCCGAAATCCCGTCCCAGCCTACAAACACAACGCTGCGCAGTTTCTGCATCGGCTAAAGTGGATCGAAACTCCGTTGACCTTCCCCAATTCACCGGCCCGCCCGGATTCGGACATTCCGATCCTGCAGAACATCTTGACGCGCTTGAACCAGTTCAGCTGACAACACCCATTTATGAACGCCACCGGAGCAACAGAGAAACCCGATTTCAAACTGACGCGCATTCCGTCACTTAAATCCGTCGCTGCGTTTCGCAGTCACGTGGACAAACTTGGCCTCACGCTACCGTGCGATGACGAAATCATTCAGGGTGAAGGATCGCCCCTGGCCAAACCAGTTGCCACCGCCATCAACGGCAAGACGATTGGGAATCGAATCGCCATTCATCCGATGGAGGGTTGGGATGGCACCAGGACGGGCGGTCTCACCGATGAAATGATCCGACGTTGGGAGCGCTTTGGTGAGAGCGGCGCGAAACTTATCTGTGGCGGAGAGGCCATGGCGGTCACGCCCGAAGGTCGGGCAAACCCGAACCAGATCATCATCAACGAGGAGAACAAATCGGACATTGCCATGTTGCGACAGGTCCTCATCGATTCGCATCAACGCAAATGGGGGAATACCGATGATCTCGTCATCGGTTTTCAGCTGACTCATTCCGGACGCTTTTGCCGTCCGAATGACAAGCAGCGATGGGAATCCCGCGTGGCCTATCGCCATCCGATCCTCGATCACAAGTTCAACGTCACCAGCGATGACCCTATTCTCAGCGATATCGAGGTTGAGGCGATCATTCAGAAATACATCGCCGCGGCCAGAATCGCATGGGAAGCCGGTGCGGACTTCGTGGATATCAAGCACTGTCATGGCTACCTGCTGCACGAGTTCCTCAGCGCCCGCAGCCGACCGGGCAAATACGGGGGCAGCTTTGAGAACCGGACGCGAATTCTGCGCGAGATCGTGGAAGGCATCCGCGCAGACGGAAACAAGATCGACCTTGGTGTCCGGCTCAGCACCTTTGATTTCGTGCCCCATCGTCCGGATCCCGACCTTTCCGTTCCCGGTAAACTTGGTCCCGGAATCCCGGAAGAGTTCAGTCACCTGCTACCATACGAATACGCCTTCAGCGCCAACCCGGACAATCCCATCGAACCCGAGGTATCGGAAACCCTTCAGTTCATCCAACTCCTGCGCGATTTGGGTATCAAGATCCTCAACACTTCAGCCGGCAGCCCTTACTACACGCCACATATCCAACGTCCGGCCGCCTACCCGCCTTCCGACGGCTACCAACCGGCGAACGACCCGCTCGTGGATGTGGCGAGGCAGGTCAATGTCCTCAGCAGCCTCAAGAAGAACATCCCCGCGGAGATCGTCGTCATCGGATCCGGACTCAGCTACCTGCAGGAATATCTGCCCCATGTCAGCCAAGCCATCGTTCGCGGAGAACACGCCGACATGGTCGGGCTGGGGCGCGTCGTTCTGAGTTATCCCGAGATCCTGCACGATGCCATCAACGAGGGGGAACTCGCTCCCCGGTTTATCTGCCGCACTTTCAGCGACTGCACCACGGCGCCGCGAAATGGTCTGATAAGCGGTTGCTATCCTCTGGATGCCTACTACAAGAAGCGCCCTGAATTCCAGGATTTGAAAGCCATCAAGAAACAAGTCGGGGTGTAATGGACAATCAAAGGGTTGATTCCCCCCGCGGTGGAAACGAGGATCACGCGCATGATTTCGCGTCGACCGTTCTTGAAGGTTCTCGCCAGTTCCGTGGCGGGGCTGGCCGCCCGTCCCGCGTTTGCCGGACCCCGGCAGGACCTCCCGATCGGGGCCTGTGATTGGTCGATCAAGGCGAAGCACGAGCTGGCCGCCTTCGATATCGGCAAGAAGATTGGCCTGGAAGGTTTGCAGATCAGCTTCAGTGATCCGGGCACACAACTCGATTTGCGCGAACGGAAGGTGCGCGACCAATACTACAAGCGTTCGGATGAAACCGGTATTCGCATCGCCTCCCTCGGCATGGGCGTGCTCAACAAGATGCCGTTGTCGACCAATCCGGATTCGATCAAGTGGGTCGATGATGCTATCGAGGTGATGGCCAAGATCCATAAGGAACGTCCCGGTCAGTCGCCGAACGTCTGTTTGTTGGCCTTCTTCGGCAAAGGCGACATTAACGGCAAACCGGACTTGATGAAGGCGGTCATTCGCAAGTTGAAGGCGGTTGCCAAGAAGGCGGAGGACCACAACGTGATCTTCGGAATCGAGTCGCTGTTGTCCGCCGACGATCATCTGAAGCTGATCGACGGCGTCGGCTCGAAATCGATCCAGGTCTATTACGATTCCGCCAACTCCGACCGCATGGGTTACAACATTTACGACGAGGTCGTGCAGATTGGTGGTGAACGCATCTGCGAAGTGCATTGCAAGGAGAACGGCGCGCTGTTGGGCCAAGGCAAGATCGACTTTCCGCGTTGGAAGAAGCAGCTCAAGAAGGCTGGTTTCAAGGGCTGGTTGATCATCGAGGGCGGCATGCCGCGGAGGGCGGACGTGGTCGCCTCCTATCGCGAGAATTTCAAACTGCTCAATCAGGTTTTCCGCGGCGCCTGAGATGATTCTCGCGGGCGACATCGGTGGCACGAACACGCGCTTGGGACTCTTCGAGGCGGACGGAAAGAAGCCCCGTCCGGTGGCGATTCAAACCTATCCCAGTCCACAATTCGCGAGCCTTGGTGAAATCCTGAAGGACTTTGCGCCACGGGAAATGAAACTCGTCGACACGGCGTGTTTCGGCTTGCCCGGTCCGGTGGTCGACGGTGCGGTGGTGACGCCGAATCTCCCGTGGAAGGTAACCATCGCCGAAGTCCAGGCGGCCATTGGTGACGCGTCCGTCGAGTTGATCAATGACCTCGAAGCGAACGCCCATGGTGTTTCCACCTTGGGCGAAAAGGATCTGGTGACCTTGCATGAAGGCAGTCCGAAGGCCTCCGGCAATGCGGCCTTGATCTCCGCCGGTACGGGACTCGGTGAAGCTGGCCTGCATTGGGACGGCGAGAATTGGCAGCCCTTCGCTTCCGAAGGCGGTCACGTGGATTTTGCCCCGCGCCATGATCTCGAAGCCGCGATGCTGAGCTGGATGCTTCGGCAACATGAGCACGTCAGCTACGAGCGTTTCCTGTCCGGCCCCGGCCTTCACAATATCTACCGTTTCCTCATTGAATACGGTTGCGGCCAGGAACCGGATTGGCTGAATGAGGCGATCGCCGAAGGCGATCCGGGCGCCGTGATCTCGCACGCCGCCATGGAGAAAGGTTCGGAGATCTGCCAGACCGCGCTCGATCTCTTTGTAAATATCTACGGCGCCGAAGCCGGCAATATCGCCCTGAAGATGCTGGCTACCGGCGGCGTATTCATCGGCGGAGGCATCGCCCCCAAGATTCTCTCGGAACTCCGGAAACCTCACTTCATGGAGGCTTTCCTGACCAAGGGCCGCATGCGGCCCTTGCTGGAAGGCGTGCCTGTGAAGGTCATTGTCAATGACCTGACCGCCTTGCATGGCGCTGCCCGGGTGGCGTTGTTCGGTGTGCGGATGAAACAGTCTTACTTGGTGTAGGACAGATGGGTTGGCTGAGCGACAAGGCGGGTTTGATGGTATCCAAGGCCTTTAGTCTCGCGATGTGCTCGCTGGTCGTGAGTTGTGGTGACCACCGAGCTTTCACTGAGGACAAGGTAATCAAAATTGAGGGAGTTGGCGTTTTTCGAAATTCCAAACCAAAGTACTGGACTGGTGCCGGCAGCTTCGATGGAAAGGAAGTCGAATTGGAGTTCGCGACCTACGACTCAACCCAAAGCGCGATGATTTCGTATGTGAAGGAAACCATGTCCACTGACGGGATCACGCGTGAGATCCTGCATCGGCATTTGGCCAAGGGAATCAAGGGACTGGATTGGAAGTTCAAGCAGTTCGGAGAAACCAGGATGTTCTTGCCCGACGAATTCACGGTCAAAAGCATGTACTTTCATCAACATGAAGACAGGGAAGCACCAGGGTTGATCATCGTGCTCAAGCATTCCTCCGACAATGGCCACTGGTCCTTGGAGCTTCTGGATCAGGAAACGACTTCGCTCATATGGGTCCCAAAGACATGACGCTCTGATGGGGCGAAGCTTGGCAAAAATTCATTGGCGACTCTCACGAATCCGAGGGCTGGACAATACGGACCAACGCCTCAAATCTCCCGTCACCGTAATCGCATGAAGACCAAGATTCTCGCATTCGTCATCGCCGCCGTCGCCTCGGCCAACGTCGTGGCCGCCCCCAAGGACGGACCATTTGCCAAGTGGTTGGAAAAATCCAAGGGCGTTTTCAAGGACGCACCCAATGAAATGGATCGGCGGCTGATCGAACTAAACCTCCCGACCGCCACCAAGACCCCGGCTAGGCAACGGCGCGTGCTGGTGTTTTATCGTTGCGGCGGATTCATTCATCGCTCAATCCCTTTCGGCAACCACGCCATGAAGGCGATCGCTAAGAAGACCGGCGCCTTTGCAGTGGATCTCGCGGATGACTACGCGGTGTTCACGCCGGGCAATCTTGCGAAGTACGACGCCATCATCTTCAACAACACGACGAACCTTGATCCCAGCGAAGAGCAGCGAAAAGCCATCCTGGATTTCATCAAGGGAGGGAAAGGGGTTGCCGGCTTTCATGCGGCGTCGGACAACTTCAAGAATTGGGAGGCTGGCGCGGCCATGATTGGCGGTATCTTCAACGGTCATCCTTGGGGTGGCGGCGGTACCTGGGCCTTCAAGGTCGAGGAAACCGATCATCCGCTCAATGCGGCGTTCAAGGGGAATGGCTTCTGGCACAAGGACGAGATCTATTGGTATCGCCCGCAGAGTTTTCAGGGCCGCGAGAACCTTCGCGTACTCGTCAGCCTCGACATGACCCGCAAGGAAAGTCAGGCCCCGTTGAAGAACAAGAACGACCAACCGGAGCAAGTGGATGTCGCTGTCTCCTGGTGCCGCAAGCTCGGCAAGGGCCGGCTCTTTTACACCAACCTCGGGCATAACCACACGACCTTCCAGAATCGCACCATCCTTCAGCACATGCTCGACGGCATTCAGTATGCCCTCGGCGATCTCAAGGCCGACGCCAGCCCCACCGCCCAGTTGGCAAAACCGCCGACAATTGCCTTGGCTCCTGATCCTCCCATCGACGCCACCAAGGGACCCGACACGCGCAAGGCGCTGCTGAAACTTTTCCCGAGTGCGCTGAAGAATCGCGAGCAGTGGAAACTCACTGCGAGCCACAAGCCTGAGACGACGAAATTCGCCGTCGATGGTGACGCCAAGACCCGTTACTCCACCGGTACGGCCATGAAACCGGACATGTGGGTGCAGGTCGAACTACCCAAGGTCACCAAGGTCAGTGGCCTCATCCTCGACACCCGTCGTTCCCGTGGTGACTTTGCCCAAATGTACGGGATACGCCTCTCCATCGACGGCGAGAGTTGGAGCAAACCGATCGTCGGCCAAGGTTGCACCTTCGACATCATCAAGTTCAAGCCGCAGCAAGCACGGTTTATCAAGCTAACCCAGCTTGGTACCCACCGACTTTTTTGGTCCATCCACGAGTTGGACATTCTGGGTGCCAAGTAGCGACGTATGTGCGCAGCGACGAACCGGGCAATCTGGGCCTGTCTCGCCTTTGTGGGGGCAGGCGCGATTGGCGTTGTCGCGCAAAAGACCTCCATCGGCGAGGCGAAAGTCAAAAACCCATACTACTCCGACCGGAAGTCGCCGCCATGGAAACTCTGGTATGCGGACGAATCGCCCGTCACCTATTCGCGCAAAGACAGTGATGGGAAAGCTATCACCCGCACGCTGCAGTTGCCCCCGGCGGCCAAGCGTGAGACGGACATGTGGGATGACGCCGTCGCGTCGCTGGATGGAAACCACGTCCGCCTGCGCCAGGACTACCTGCTCGGCAATCGGAGGATTCCTTTCGCCGGTCAGATGATCCAGATCCTGCACGGCTCACCTCGTTTCGAGGATCGCCTACGCCTTGGCATCAACTTCGCCTGGCAATCATACGCCCGGAAAGGCCATCACCTCTTCGTCGATGAACGGATCATACGGCGCATGGAGGAAACCTTTACCTTCGCCAATTGCCTCTACGCCTCGCCCGGGTGGTTGTCCCGCACAGACGTCATGCCCGATCGGATGGTCGATTCGTACGACGGCTTGTTCGGTCACTACTACAACTCCCTTGGCCAATTCGGCTCCGAAGCGCATGCCGTCGCCAAGATGATGTACGCCGGATCCCAGCTGCCGCGAGAGACCAAGAACGTATTGAAGCGTCACGGCGTTTATCCGTTGGTGATGTTGACGATCTTCAAGGCCTCGCTGCCCTACCGATTGGGGAACGGGAAAGAAGTCCCGTACGCGAACGAACTTCGACATCGGCCTTCCTACGCTTCAAACGGTCGAAGTGTCTCCACCCGTTATGTCAGTCGCGAACTCGAGTATCATCTCTACGACGAAGCCGTGCATGTGCGACGGATGGTGGCGATGGCCCGGGCCGTGACGAACCCGCCGCCGATCACCCTGCTGCAACCGCTGAAGATCAAAGGATCGATCGGAGGGACGAACGTGTTGAAATCGTCCTCCTTCACTTCCCTGCGCATTCACGGAGCCCGCGGCGAACGGATTGAGGCCACGGTGGATCTGGGCCGGTCCTACGATTTGGCCGGTCGACCTTTGACGTTTCATGCCCAGCGTGTCTATCCCGAACAAAAGAACATCGAGGTCAGCGTGGACGAGCGAGGGGTGGCCAAAGTAGTGGCGACTCATGATGAGAGTTATCCGCGCGGACGATTTCCGGTGATCCTCTGGGTTGAAAACGGCACCAACTGTCCCGGCAATCCCGTGTTCGTGAATTTCCATTGGCCAGCGAATGAACAACCCGATCGGCCGGCTTACTTTGCGCCTTACCGGAAGCCTTTCATGACGGAACAGGACATCCGCAAGTTCACCGGACGGGGTGCTGTGCGCGATCCGAACGTCCAGGTAATGCGAAACGACAAACCATCCATCAAAATCGACGACACGGAGCTGCAAGCCGCCGTCGGAAGAGAACTGTCGTTGTCTTTGCCGACGAAAGATCCGGAAGGTTCGCCAACGCGATTCTATCTCTGGTCGCGCGACGTCGGACGCATCGAAGAAGGCCAATTCCGGCTCACGCCCACCAAGAAAGATCGCGGTCGAACGTTTGTCGTGCGCATGATTTGTTCCGATGGTAAGGGCGCCTATCGCGGCCGCACTCTCAAGATCAGCGTGGAATAGCAGATTGAAATGAAGCATCTATTTTTTCTCCTCCTCCTCTCCGTCAACCTGGCTACGGCCAAGCGCCCCAGCATCGTCCTCTTCATCACGGATGATCAAAGCTGGGATTCGCTTGGCTTCATGGGGGGCAAGGTCCACACCCCGCGATTGGATCGCTTGGCGAAGGAGGGACTGTTCCTCACCGACTTCAATGTCACCTCCACCGTCTGTTCGCCTTCGCGCTACAGCTTTCTGACCGGTCGCTTCGCCGGACGTTGCGAAGGCGAACGTTTCCTCGCCGAGCACCCGCCGGGCGATCAGACGCAGGTGGAGAACATCGGCGAACTCGAACCCGATCGTTGGAACATCGCCAAGGTTCTCCAACGCAATGGCTACACCACCGGCTTCGTCGGCAAGTCCCATGTGGTGCGACACGACTGGCTCGTTGTCGGTCACGGCAAGGGACGCGAGGCCGCCTTGGAAAGCTATCCCCAAGCCGCCGATCCACGCGATCCGCAGGTGAACGCCAAGATGCGGCGCAATCACCAGAAGTGGGCTTACGAAATCAGCAAACATGGCTTCGACTTCGCCGACGGCATCTATGCTGCCAACCTCAAGGAACTCGCCTGTGACGCCCTCAACGTCCACAACCTCGACTGGACGGTCGCCAAGGCTTTCAAGTTTCTTGAGGACAACCGTGAGAATCCATTCTTCCTCTACTTCTCCACCACGCTCCATCACGGCCCGGCGCCATGGAACAACAAGTTCTCTCTCAACGCCGACCAACGGATGACCGGCGAAGGATTTGTGAAGGAGGGCTTCAACGTCCTCCCCAGTCGCGAGGATGTCCTGCGCCGAAATCGCCAGGCCGGATTCAAGGACCGAGATGCCTACGCCCTCTGGCTGGACGACGGAGTGGGCGCCTTGCTCGACAAGATCAAGTCACTCGGACTCGAAAAGGACACGCTGTTCATCTTCGTGCCGGATCACGGTTCCTATCGCCATGGTAAAGCCACGCTCTACGACTACGGCATGCGCGTCCCCATGGTTCTCCAGTGGAAAGGCACGATCCAACCCGGCACCAAGTACGACGGTCTCGTGGCCAATATCGACCTTGCCCCAACCATTATGGATGTCTGTGGCGTCAAGCCACCTGGCGACTACCGTTACGATGGTCTCAGTTTCAAACCCGTTCTCTTCGGTGACCGTAAACCCCTTCGCGACGTCCTATTCGCTGAACTCGGTCATTCTCGCGCCGTGAAGACCAAGCAGTGGAAATACCTCGCGGTAAGATATCCCGACGATATTCAAAAGCGCATCGACCAGGGTCGCCTCTTCAATGGCTTCAAAGGCGAAAAACTCAAACGCCCGTATCTCACCCGCAACGGCCATCTCGGACACTATGCCGCCGCGAAGAATCCCAACTACTTTCAACGCGATCAGCTCTATGACTTGAAGGCGGATCCCGAAGAACTCCGAAAC
>JBMYQZ010000112.1:0-11024 GCA_049601855.1 Limisphaerales bacterium
CCCGTGCGGTAACCCGCCTCGCGCAGCAGATCCGAGTACAAAGTCTGCACCGCCTCCGGTCGTGCCTGATCGGGATTGCTTGGCGTGCCGTAGGTCCGCCCGATCAATCCGGTGAGTATCGTCGTCCGGCTCACCCAACAAATCGAGTGACTGACGCACATGTTGGCAAAGCGCGTCCCCTCGGCCGCCAAGCGGTCAATGTTCGGTGTCTGGACAATCGGATGACCGTAGCAGCCCAGGGTGCTGGTCGTCTGATCATCCGTGAAAAAGAAGACAATGTTCGGCTTCTTCGCCGCTTGAGCAGCCAGAGGAAGGAACGCCGCCAAGGTAAGCAACAGGATACGTTTCATGGGTGACCGAAGCGTGGCCAGACTTGCTCGTCGTATCAACCCTGATTTGCCTAGATCCTCAGGGATGATCAAGGCGGTGGCGGACCATCAAGCCTGGGTCTCGGTCGACATGATGCACACAATGTCAGATACGGATCCGAGGCGACGAACTCATCGGCCTCTTCACCGTCAAGGTGCTTGACGAAGCGATGGGTGAGGATCGGAGCGATTGATGTCGATCATTCGTCGACCGAGCTGGACGTTTCTTCCGCCGGTCGCGAAATCCTGCTCCGGCGAATCTTCAGCAGCTTGAGAATCCATGTGGCGAGTCCCACCACGGGCATGGCCCAAACGATTATGATCCAGGGAATCCGCTCCTCTGGTCGCGATTCGCGCCACGTGCCGATCCGGACGGTGGCCCAGATATTGGCCAGCACGAGCAGTGCGCCGGCAGTCATGAAGACCTCTGGGCGCCGGGTGAGTTGAATCCAAGAATCCATCATCATCAATTCTGGTGACGGGAGTTCAGGACCGAGCGATCACTTGTTTCCCGGGCGATACTTTTTCTCGACGCGATCGCGGAAGGTGGGATCGACAAATGGGTCCTTTGTCAGTTCCTGCCACCGTCTCAGGTCATTGCGGAGACGGGAGCGGACGTCTCGCACCGATTGGTGTTCGGCGAGGTTGTGAAACTCGATGGGATCTTTGTCCAAGTCGTAGAGTTCGAGCTCCGGTGGATCGTAGGTGCGTTCCATGGCGCGGCGTACGGGATCGGTGGCTGACAATTTGCGCGCAACGGTCAAGGCGGTGTCGCCGTCGACACCGGAGAGCGCTTGGAGTTTGCCGGCGCGGAGGTTGTGGATGAGCTTGTAGTGGCCGTCGGTGATGGCGCGTCGTGGAAAGAACGGGGTGTGGCCGTGATAATGGAATTCCGCGACGAGGGTTTTGCGCCAAGTCGCTTTGGTGTCAGAGCGGAGGACCGGACGGAGGGAACGGCCGTGGAGTCCTGCCGGCCGGGAGACGTTGGCGGCGTCGAGGATGGTCGGATAGATGTCGATGCTGCCGGAGAGTCGGTCGGAGACATGGGCCTGCGAAACGCCGGGCCAGTTCACGATGAAGGGCACCCGCAGACCGGCTTCGTAGCAGCTGGTCTTGCCGCGGAAGAAGGGAGGGCCATGATCACCGAGGAAGATGATCAGGGTGTCGTCCGCGTGGCCGGCGTTCTGCAGTTCCTTCATCAGCATACCGATCGCGGCGTCGATGCGATGGACGCAGTTGTAATAGCCGGCGATCTTCGTGCGCTGCTCCAAGGTGTCGATCTGCTGCCAGGGCCACGGCGGCACGTCGTCGGCATCGAGGACATTCTTTGGCAACCCTTGGACCTGATCCGGAAAGTAACTCGGACCCCGTTTTCGATTGGGCAATCGTTTCCGGGCAACATGCGGGTCGAACAGGTTGAACATCAGGAACCACGGCTGCTTTTCCTTCGCGTTCAGAAACTCCCGGGCGAAGCCGACCTGCTTGCGGATCTCCCGGGAGCCGAAACCCTCGTTCCAACGTTGATCGAACTTGAAAGCCTTCTCCGGATTCACGTGCAGCTTCCCAATGATGCCCGTGCGATAGCCGGCATTCTTCAGCACGTTCGGCAACAATTGGTCGATTAACTCCTCGTGCACGCGAAAGCCGACGTTCGCATTCGCCAACCCATATTGACCGTTGGCGTGCGGATACAATCCGGTGAACATCGTGGAGCGCGAAGGACTGCAGGAGGCCTGGCTGACGTAAGCGGTCTTGAAGCGGACGGAGCCTGCCGCGAAACGATCGATGTTCGGCGTCCGCGCGATCTTGTCGCCGTAGCACGACAATTGGATGCCCAGATCGTCCGCCGTGATGAGCAGGATGTTCAATGGATTGGCCGTGAGGCCGAGCGGACAGAGAATCGTCGCCAAAAGAAGACCAAATCGCATGATGTGGGGACGATGTTGGATTTCAACTGAGTTGCAAACCTTGGATTGCCGGAGGTCTGGAGATTCCCAGTTGAATAACTGCCCCATTCCGGGCGTAATCTGTTTCAGAACGTGTTTATGAAGTCTCCCGATCTCTCTCGTCGTCGATTTGTCCTGCGATCACTGGGCGCCTCGATGGCTTTGCCGTGGCTGCCCTCCTTGCGAGCGAGTGATTCAGCGGTGCGCACTGCCCGTGGTGCGGGCGAAGGAGCACGGCGCTTCATGGCGGTGGGCAACCTGCTGGGCTTTCAACAGAAGAGCTTTTTCCCGGCAACACCGGGCAAGGCTTATGAAGAAACCGCGTTGTTGAAACCATTGGCGGCGAATCGCAAGCACCTGACCGTCTATCGCGGTTTGGATCACGGACTGAAGGGCGGGCATTTCGCGGTGCATACTTTTCTCTCCGGCGTGTTGCATCACGAGGCGCAGGACATGCCGGATGGCAACGTGACCATCGACCAGTTCATCGCCGAGAAGATCGGTCCGCAGACACGTTTCCCTTCCTTGACCGTGGGATCTGAAGGCGGGATTCACGGCGGTTGCCAGATCGCCTGGACGCGTTCGGGCGTGCGTGTACCGCCCATTACCGGTCCGTCCGAGTTGTTCGACAAACTGTTCGTCAGCGATTCGAAAGATCGGCAGGCGCAGAAGGTTCGGCAGAACCGCCTGCAAGGTTCCATCCTCGATGCCGTGCTGGAAGATGCCAATCGCTTGGCCGGGAAGGTGAATGGCGAAGATCGTGCCAAGCTTGAGGAATACTTCACCTCCGTGCGCGATGTGGAGAAACGTCTGGAGTTGCGCGAACGTTGGACGGATCAACCCAAACCCGAGGCTCCCTTCGATCGACCCGCCAACAGGAACACGGTGGAAGATCTGCCGCTCTTGTATGAAATGATCGCCTTGGCCCTGCAGACTGATTCCACCCGCGTGGCGACCTTGGAGATCGGCGGCTCGTTCCTGCCGCAACATCTTGGGATCGATCATAGTTACCACAGCATGTCGCATCACGGGAACAAGTCGGAGACAGTCGCGAATCTGGTCAAACTCGAGACCTACCAGATCGAGCACTTCAACAAGTTCCTCGCGCGACTCGCCGGCATTAGTGATGGCGAGCGGTCCTTGTTGGATTCGACCTCGGTCCTCTTCGGCAGCGGCATGGGCAACGGTGCCTCCCACACGAATACCGACCTGCCGATCATCCTGGCTGGTGGCGGTAATCGGCACGGCGAATTCAAACAGGTCGCGAAGAACGGCAAGCGACGCGTGCCGTTGTGCAATCTCTTCCTGGACATCGCCCAAGGCATGGGGTTGGAAGTCGATTCGTTCGGCACCAGCACGGGGACGATTTTCTGAGCAGACGATTCGCCTTCGTGTTTTTCCGCGGCTTCATCCTCACCCTGTTGTTGTTCGTTGCGCAGACGATCGCGTCTGCCGATGTTGCGAGGTTCCTCACTCGCTATTGCTACGACTGCCATGATTCCGATCTGCAGAAAGGTGAACGCGAATTCGAGTCCTTTGCGCTGCCCTTGAAGAAGTTGCCAGACCTCATCACGGCCAAGGAAATCATTGATCAGGTGACGCTGAAGGAGATGCCGCCGATGAAGGCGGATCAGCCGAGCGACGAAGAGCGACTGCACGTGGTTCGTGAACTCCGGCAGGCCATCCAATCGGCGCGGGGACGCTTCGTGAGTAGTGGTGGCCGCACGGTGATGCGTCGCCTGACGACCCGCGAATACGAAATCACGTTGGAAACGCTCTTCGGCCGGCGCATCGACACCCTCGGATTGACCGAGGAGTTTCCGAAAGAGAAGACGAGCCGGCACATGGACAACATTGGTCAGACCCTGGTCACCTCCGGATTTTTGTTGAATCAATATTTTCAGGCCGCCGCCCGCCTGGTGGAGTTGCGTCTGAATCGACCGGAGAAAGAGCCGAAGTCGTGGCATTTCAAAGGCAATTTCCGGCAGTACGAAGAGCTGACCGGTTCGCATTCTTCG
Organism: Limisphaerales bacterium; assembly: GCA_049601855.1. Lineage (GTDB taxonomy): Bacteria > Verrucomicrobiota > Verrucomicrobiia > Limisphaerales > JAYPXF01. The sequence continues at coordinate 4,333 of JBMYQZ010000112.1, forward strand.
GTGTTCAAGTTCCGCTATCTTTGCCTCTACGAACAACCGAACACCGATACACGACAAGGCGGCTACGGCCATATTGAGGACTTTCTCGAAGGCGTCCCGGTGTCCGGCCTCTACGACATTGAAGTGCTGGCCCAGGCGATGTATCGCGACACGCACTACGATCCAAAGATCTTGGGCATGGATTTCTCCGAGCCATTCCTGCTACAGATCGTGCCGGGTGATGTGCGCAAAGGGCACATCCACTATCCGCAGCGGGTTGAACCGCGGTTGACGGATCCGGTGCCCGTGCCGGACGACAAACCGGAATGGCAGAAGTTCCGCGTGTGGCTTGAGAAAGGTCAGACCCCGCGTTTCATCTTTCCCAACGGCGCCTATGAATCCCGTCGTTCGGTCATCGATCTTAACAAGCGCTACGCCAAGGAACTTGGTCGCGAGAAAAAGCGCAGCAGCGTGAGCCGCAGCGATCTCCTGCGCAAAGGCAAACTCCCGCACCTCCGCATTGCCGAGATCAAGGTGCACGGTCCGATCAAGGAGCCGAAGGGCGGCCGTGAGGAAATCAGCGTCTTCGGCAAAGAGGGGTTTCAGGAGAAGGAAGCGCTGAAGCAACTACTTGCCTTCGCCGAGCGCGCCTATCGGCGTCCGCTGACCCAGACCGACCGCGCCCGCATCAAGCAGACCTTCGAACAGGGAGTTCGCGACCATGCCAAGTCTCGCTTGGCTGCCTTGGACACGATCAAGATGATCCTCTGTTCTCCGTCATTTCTCTACCTGAGTGAAATCACACCGGAGAAGGAAAACCGTCTGCGGCCGCACGATCTGGCTGCCCGCCTGGCTTACGCGTTGTGGTCTGCGCCGCCGGACGAGACCTTGCTGGATACGGCTGCTGATGGATCACTCGCTGGTGACAAGGGGCTCCGAGAACAAGTCGATCGACTCCTTGCTGATTCCCGTTCCGAACGGTTCATTGAGGGCTTTCTCGACAGCTGGCTTGCCCTGCGCGAGTTGGGCAGTCAGCCACCCTCGCGCCGCGCCGCCCGCTCCTACTACGCCGAAGATCTGCCCACCTCGATGAAGGCGGAAGCCCGCCTCTTCTTCACTCACCTCCTGCGCAAGAATGGTCCGGTCACTGATTTTCTGGACGCCGACTACGCTTTCGTGGACAAGAAACTGGCCAAGCTCTACGGCTTGCCTGAACGCGACAAACTGAAGCTCGCCGATGGCTTTCGAAAGGTCGCCCTCAATGGCAACACCACTCGCGGTGGCGTGCTCGGCATGGCCGGTGTCCTTACCGTGAGCGCCAACGGAGTCGATACCTCACCCGTCACCCGCGGCGCTTGGATCGCAGAGAATATCCTCGGCACACCGGCGCCGCCACCCCCCGACGAAGTCCCGCCGATTCCCCCGGACACGCGTGGCGCCAAGACCATTCGCGAACAGTTGGCGAAACACCGTGAATCAAAGACTTGCGCCGAATGCCATCGCCGCATCGATCCCTTGGGTTTTCCATTGGAGAATTTCGACCCCATCGGTCGCTGGCGCAGCAACTACCCGCGTCCCAGTAGCAAAGCTCCGAAGCTCAAGATTGATGCCTCCGGTGAACTTCCCTCGGGTGAGCAATTCAAGAACTTCGTCGAGTTCCGCAGAGTTCTCGCCAACCACCGCACCGAATCCTTCACCCGCCACCTTATTTCCCAGGTCCTCACCTACGCCACCGGTCGTCACATGGAAGCTCTCGATCAATTCGAGATCGACGAGATTCTCGAACGCGTCCAAGCCGACAAGCACGGCCTACGCACCCTGATCCAGGCCTGTCTCACCAGCGACATCTTCCGCTCGCGATGACGGTCGCTATCGCGCTTCGACAAGCGACTCCTCCCACAATCTCATTCGCCTGAGCAGATCGTCCGCGATTTCCTTTCGGGCTTCGATCTGGTTGAACTTTGGTTTCTCATCTGGCGATTGATCGAGGTCGTAGAGTTCGAAGGGCGCCTCGTGATTACGGACCAGCTTCCAGTTTTTCCAGCGCACCGCCTTGGAATTGCCGTTGCGCCAAAAGAGCGTTCTTTCGGGGAGCGGTTGCTGTTTGAGCAAATGGGCGGAGAGGTCGACGCCGTCCGTCATGCCTGCCTGCTGACCGGCAAGGTTGAGGATGGTGGGAAAGAGATCGGTGGTGACGGTGGTCGCAGCGGATTGGCCCGGATTGATCTGCCCCGGCCACCAGGCGATCGCGGGAACGCGGTGGCCGCCTTCGTAAAGACCGTGCTTCTGACCGCGCCATGGGGTGTTGTCGGAGATGCGGTTCTGCTGGTTGATGGGAACACCCTTCATGCGAATGATGCCGCCGTTGTCGGAGGTGAAGAAGATGAGGGTGCTTTTATCGAGTTCATGCTTCTTCAGGGCCGCGACGATTGCGCCGACGCTGTCGTCGAGTTCTTCGATCATTCCACGGACGATGGGTTGTATTGGACTGCCCACGTGCGGGCCGAGTTTGCCCTTGGAACTCTCGTAGCGTTTACCGGGTCGGCGATGGGGCGGACTTTGTCTGGTCTGCCACGGGAAGTGGATGGCTGAGTGGGAAATGAAAAGGAAGAAGGGGCGGTCGCGATGTTCTTCGATGAAGCGAACGGAGTGCTTTGTGATCAAGGTCGTGTTGTGGCCTTTTTCGTGGACCTTCTTTTCGTTGTGCCACCAATCCATCCGACCGTAGCGATCGACGTGGGAGAGGTAATCGGTGGCCCCGTGAAGATGGCCGACGAATTCATCAAAACCGTGTCGCAACGGGCTGTTGTCCGGTTGGTAGCCCAGGTGCCATTTGCCCATGAGGCCGGTGGTGTAACCGGCTGCGCGCAACCGTTCGGCGATGGTGATGGACTTTTGTGACAGGCCCTTGGCTCCCTCGCCCAATGTGCCTTCGATGTTCCATCGTTGTTGGTATTGTCCGGTCAGGATCGCGGCGCGGGTCGGCGAGCAATTTGCGCCGTTGCTGTGAAAGTCGGTGAAGCGAATGCCTTCTTGCGCGAGACGATCCAGGTGTGGAGTCCGGTTGATCCGGTTTCCGTAAGCGCCCAGGTCGGCGTAGCCAAGATCATCCGCCAAGATGAGGATGACGTTGGGTTTCTGCGCGGCGATTAACGAGATCGAAGCCAGGAGAATGCTGAACACGAACTTCATTCCAACAAAGCGTCCACGTCATCGAGCGACACGCGGAATATGCCGATCTGCAGTTTGCAGCGGGAGAAGGCGATGTATAGGTGTTCGTCGTGTTCGATCACGTGCGGGTATTGGAGGCTGGCGACGCGTTTGCGGAATTTGGTCCAGATGCTTTCGAATCCCGCGGGCGCGAGCGGAGCTGGGATGTCGAGTTTGGCCATGCGGGTGAAATGCGTTCCGTCCGTGCTGATCGAAAGGTGCATCTCGCGACGGGCCCACTTGGTGTTGGAGTTGGAGATCAGGACGCGATAGCCGCGACGGGTGGCGATGGAGTAGATCTTGCTCGTGGAGTTGGGAAAGTTGGAGAGGACGGGAGTTTCCCAGGTGCGACCGAGATCGGTGGAACGTGAGTAATAAAGCCGCCGGGATCCGCCGTTATCGCGGAAGAGGGCGTTGAGCGAATTGTCAGGCATCGGCCAGATGATGGGTTCGTCGGGGCGAAAGCCCTTCACCTCGCCCATGCGCACGACGGGAACGACCTCCCATTGATCGATCCGGTTGCGTCCACCGATCAAGATGGTGACGTTGAAGCGGGCATCACGGCGGGTCATGATCCAGTTGCCATCAGGAAGTTTCTGCGGCGGAAAGTTATTGATGGCGTTGTCGAACACCTTGGAGATGAATTTCCATTCGCCCGCCTTCGCGTTCCAACCATAGGCCCATAGTTCGAGTTCCTTGTTCGCACCGAAGGCACCCTTGTCACGGTAATGGGCGCCGAGCGTCAGCAGTTGTCCGTCGCGAACCCAGAGTCCGCGGGCGATGAAGGCGTAAGGATTCTTCGGCGTGCCGGTCAAGGATTTCGCCGGTGCCCAATTCAATCCGTCTTCGCTGGTGGAATACTTGATCTCCTGCGTCGGCCAATCCTCCACCTTCGGTCCGTCACTCCAGATGCACCAAAACTTGCCGTCATACCGCGCCAGGTAGTTGTGCAGGTTGAGGCGCATGGTGGTCATCAAGAGTTTCTGATCGGGCGTGTATCCCGGCGAATACGCCACCTCGTTGATGATGGCGTGATCGCCCTTCAACAAAGGGAGCTTGTCGAAGTCGATCGCGTCGGAATCCGTTCCTGCTCCCGGGAGATTGAGAATCGCCTTGGGTTGCGCCCAGATGGTCGTGGACAAGGCGAGCAGCAGGACGAGGATTCTCATAGTTCCTTCGCCATTTCGATGAGCTGGTCGATGATCTTTTCGGAAGCGAGCGGTTCCAGGTAATTCGTGCCTGGCCAGGTGGAGTAGCCGCCGAGTTTGAAATGACGCGGGGTCGGCAGGTAGCCGATGTAGCCATGATTCAATTCGACCATGAACGTGTTCTTGAAGGGGCTGCGTTTCTGAAACGCGAGGCCGATTTCGGTGTAGGTTTCGCAGGGCGTCGTGCCGATACAGACATCGCCGATGCGGAGGATCTGCAAGGGAACTTTCGCGGGCTCGGAAACATTGGCGAGGGCTTGAAGCCGGCCGGCGTAACTCAGCGGTGCGACAAAGGGACGCGTGGTGGCCCAACGAGCACCGATGGGAAGATTGCCTTCCTTCAGCCGCGGCGCGCGCTTTTCGATGTCCTTGGCCCAGTCGAGCAATTCCGGTTCGACTTTACGCCAGGCGAATTCGACTTCGCGGAACCGGACGTCCAGACGGGGAGACTTCTGCCACTCTACCTTCTTCAGCGCTTTCTCCACTCGATCGGCGAGATCTTGTGCGTAGAAACGCGGGCGTTCGTAGTTGCCTCGCGGCATCGTCGGCTTAGGCCAGATGTCGTGATTCGGACCGATATCGCCACTGGTGGAATTGGCCATCATGGCGACGAACGGCGGATCCTGTTCAGGCGAGCCAAGTCGCCGGGCGAGGTTGTCGCAATAGAAACCGAAGTAGTCCGCCGAGATGTGCGCCGGGCCGGTGTCGCCGACGTAGTGAACCGAGTAGGCTGAGTAGAGCGAGATGGGGGCGCCGCCCGGTTCGCGCAGCGCGATGAAGTAGACGTAAGGATCCACCGGGCCGGCGGGTTTGGTGTAGTTGGCGGTCGGCACCGCGGTCTTCCACACGTAGTTGGTCCGGCCGAAGTGATCGATCCGTTCCTTGCCCTTGGCCAGATGCCAGCGACGACTCCGGACGTTGGCTCCGGCATCCGCTTTGCCAAAGGCGATTTCGGCGGGGCGCAAGAGATTCTTCGCTCGTCGCACGCCATCGGCGATTCGCCGTGCCACGAACTTCTGATAGTCGTCCAATTCCTGTTCATTGGTGTACCGCGTTGTCCCCATCGCCGTTCCTGCCGAATGCGTGTGGTTGGCCGAGATCACGACATTCTCCGGCGGTATTCCACAGTGTTCCTCAATCATACGCCGTGCTTCGACGCTGACACTGCGATGAAACCCGACCAGGTCGCAGACCACGAGCGCCAGCGTGGTGTTCCCGTTATCCAGCACGAGACAACGGGCGTGCAACTCATCGTTCACATGCGTCGTCGGGTACGGTGCGAAGCTGCCGGAACGAAGTGTGCCCAGGGGTGGTGTGATGTTGCTGGCTGCGGCCCCGGCACGAAATGTGGAGGCCGATTCCGCCGGCAGCGCGACGAAAACGATAATGAGCAGACTCAGGAGGAGCGGGCGTTTCATAGGGATAATCTCAGGTTGAAATAGAAAAGCGGGAACGGAGGGAGCCTCCGTTCCCGCTCGGGAGAGTTCAAGCAATCAGAGTTCCTTGACGCGCAGCTTGCGCCAGCGGACCTGGAACGGTCCGCGATCGCCCACGCCGTGAACCTGCAGGCCAATGAGACCTTTGGGGTGGGATTGGTAAATCTCTTCGTCGATGAGCTTGGTGACCTTGTTGCCGTTGATCCAGGTCTCGATCACCGGTCCCTTGGCGACGATGCGATAGTGATTCCATTTGCCGTCCTGATAATGCTTGTGGGGAGTGCGGTCTTCCTTCGGCGTGCGCCAGCCGCCGGCGGCTTCGCCGTAGATGTAGCCGGACTCTGCGCCCTTGGTACCACTGTGTTCAATCTCGACCTGCGGGCCATTCACGCGCCCGCCAAACTTGTCGCCCTTCAACGCGGAACGGATCTGGCAACCGGAGTTGAGTCCCTTGTCGCAGTTCACCTCAAACTCAAGTTCGAAGTCGCCGTATTTCCTCTTCGTGCAAAGGAAGGTGTTGGGACTGTTCTTCTTCGTCGTGCCGACAATGGCATCGTCCTCAATCTTGTAAGTCGCCTCGCCACTCTTGATCACCCAACCCTTGAGATCCTTGCCATTGAAAAGCGATTTCCAACCGCCTTTTTCTCCGGCCTGAACGGTTTCCACACTGATGCCGGCCAACAGCAGCCCGGCGACGAAAAGATTTCGTGATGCGTTTTTCATGATGGCACGAAGGCAACGGTCAAACGCGGCATCGGGCAAGGAAATTCATGGTGAACAAAGTGTGCTTTGCGAGTCGGGCAAGCTAGGGCGTGTTCGAAAACTTGAAAAAGCCAAAGATCGGGCTTGTACAAATTCC
>JBMYQZ010000113.1:0-11008 GCA_049601855.1 Limisphaerales bacterium
TGGGAACGCCTATTGACGAAGCTCTGCTTCGTGCGAAGCGGAGCTTCGCGGATACACTGTCCCAAGCAGGAGCTTGGGACAGAGGTACAGTGGTGAAAGAAATCGCTACGCCCCCGTGTCTTCCACAACCTTGCCGTTCTTCAAACGGATCACTCGCTCAGTCTTCTTTGCGAGTTCGAGGTCGTGGGTGACGAGGACGAGGGAGGTGCCGAGTTCCTTGTTCAGGTCGAAGACGAGATCGACAACCGTGCTGCTGGTATCGCCATCGAGGTTGCCGGTGGGTTCGTCGGCGAAGAGGAGTTTGGGTTGATTGATAAAGGCTCGAGCCAGGGCGACGCGTTGTTGTTCGCCGCCGCTGAGTTGGATCGGGTAATGACCAAGCCGTTCACCGAGGCCGACGCGTTGGAGCAATTCCTTCGCGCGTTTGCCAACTCCAGTCTCACCCCTAAGCTCCAAGGGAACGGTGACGTTCTCCAAGGCGGTGAGGTTCGACATGAGTTGGAAGTTTTGAAATACGAAGCCGACCTCGCGATTGCGCAGTGCCGCCCGCTCATCCTCGTTGAGACTGGCCAAGCCGGTGCCGTTGATCTTCACCTCACCGGTACTGGGCGCATCAAGTCCGGCGCAGAGACCGAGCAAGGTGGTCTTGCCGCTGCCGGAGGGGCCGAGGATGGCGCAGGTTTGCCCGGCCTTGATCGCAAAAGAAATATCGGACAGGACGGTCAGGTCCTTGTCGCCACTGCGATAGGTCTTGGTGAGGTTGATCGTCTCAAGAATCGCCTGCTCGCTCATGAAGAAGAGTTAGTAGGAGATTCTATTGAACGCAAATCAGTCTTCCACTTTCGCCGGGATCTCGGTGACCTCGGCTTGCAGTTGGAGGAAGTCGAGGACCTTGCCGATGATGATCTGCTCGTGGATCTCGCCGAAGCCGTTGCGTTCCTGCAACTGCTTGATGAGCTTCTCGGGCGGCATCTTGTATTGTTGGGCCATCATGCCGACGCGTTGGGCGACCTCCTGTTGCTCGACCTTGATGTCTTCCTTCTCGGCGATCGCGCTGAAGATATACATCGCCTTGACCTTGTCGCGGGCGTTGGCGTTGGCGGCCGAAAAAATCTCGTCCTTTTGCTTTTCGATCGTGTCGCGATCAATGCCGCGCTGCTGGTTCTGCGCGACGATGTCATAGACCGTGCTCTTGGTCTCCTCGCTGACGACCGTTTCGGGCAGATCAAACTTCACGGCGTCCATCAACTGCTTCACCAGTTGGTTGCGTTCGGCGCCATTCGCCTTGTGTTTGTGGTCGTTCTCAAGATCAACCTTGATGCCTTCCTTGAGGTTCTCGAGACTCTCGGCACCGAAGGACTTCGCGAATTCTTCATCCACTTCCGGAAGAATGCGTTCCTTCACCTGGACGAGTTCGGTGTCGTACTTGCCGGTCTTGCCGACGAGTTCGGAGTTCACAAAATCCTCGGGATAGGTCACTTCCACCTCCAGCTTGTCGCCGGCCTTGTGACCGATGAGCTGATCGGCGAAGCCGGGGATGAATTGGTCAGACTCGGCACGCACCCAGAAGTTCTTCTGCTCGGTGATGCCACGAGCCGTCGGGGCAAGATCCGTGATCGGATTGCCGTCAATCGTGCCGGTGTAGTTCACCACGCCGATATCGCCGCGCTGCAGGTCACGCTCGACATCCTTGTAATCCACGCGCTGCTCGCGAAGCGTGTCGAGGGCTTTGTCGACGTCGGCGTCACCGATGACCTTCGTCTCGCGCTCGATCTTGAGTCCCTTGTATTCCGGCAGTTCGAATTCCGGTTGGGTCTCCACGGTGGCGGCAAATTGAAAGGCGCAGTCGGATCCGAACTCGATCTCCTCAATATCCGGTTGAACAGCCGGCTTGAGGTTCTCCTGCTTCATCGCGGCTTCATAGGCCTCGGAGGTCAGCTTCCGCTTCACCTCGCTCTTGATGCGATCGCCAAAATTCTTTTGCACCACCGCTCGGGGGGCCTTGCCGGGCCGAAAGCCGGAGATTCGCCTGCTTGCAGAAAGTGCCGGTGATTTCCTTGAACGCGCCTTCCACTTCCTCGACTGCCACTTCGATACGAAGCAGTTTCTTGCACGGCGCGAGGTTTTCCGTTGTTACATTCAAATTCATGTTTGGTGACAATTCCCCACCCCGAATGAGCCGGGGCGAAAAAGGTTGGGGAGCCTAGGGAGGCGCGGAAACGGCGTCAAGTCGCGCGTTTTTAGCCCACTTTTTCGGTCGATTCCGGATCCGTCTCGACCCGTTCCGGCGTGACGATGCGAATATCATCGATCAGCAGAGTATCACCAGCCTGGTAGTTCGAACTCGGCCCCTCCTGCCCCCAGACGATCTTGAATCGCTTCGGCTTGGCCGTATTGAGCATTTCGAGAAACACGTCGAGATTGTCGGCCGCCGAAATGGGCTTGGTGAAAACCTGCCATTCGTCCGCCGCGATGACGGCGCCGAAGTCCGCACGCACCGGCCATGACTCCTCGATCTCGGGCTCGAGACGCACATTGAAGCTGCGACCGTTCCCTCGGTATCTGAATTCCAGCACCGCCCCATCGAGATCCTCGCGCTCCACTACGTTCGTCCAGGCATTGATACGAATCTCGGAAGCATCGTTATTCCCGACATAGACCGCGCCAAAGTGATCGATCTTGCCGCTGATCGATTCGATTTTGAAGCGCAGCACACCTTTTTCTTCATCCGGCCCCGTCGTCGCGTCGTCCTCCAACACCTTCAGCCGAATGCTGCCGCCTTCCGTCTCTGACACTTTCGCATACGGATACACGAGGTTATTCAAATCACCGGTCGTCTCCTCCCCCTGTCCGTCGTTCTGAAGCTTGTGAGCGCCTGCCGAATCGCCGAAGTCGTCGTAATGCTCGGTCTTCGGAATCAGTGCGGCCACCTTGAAGCTGGATGACTTAAGCCTGTGCTCGACCTTGTATTGCGGCTCGCAGCCAATCGCGAACAATACGAAAACTGGAATAAAACTGAGTCGATACATCAAGGAAGGATCCGAATTCGGATGTTTTTGAACTCCACCGGGGCACCTTCGGATTCCAAACAGAGGAAACCGTTCGCCGGACTCGCACCGGTGCCGCCGGACACCTCTTCGCCATTCACCCACAAACGCACCTCACCATTGATCGCGCGGATGTAGTAGTGATTCCACTCGTTGATGCCCTTGGTGAGATTCTTGGAAGGAAAGCTGCGTTTACCGTTCGGTGCCGTCGGGGGAAAAGGAGTAAACTTCGCCGGCCCGGTCGGAAACACATCACCGTGCGAGGTGAACCAATCCGGCTTTTTCTTGCGACGCTTCTCGTAGAGTTCCGCGTAACCGAGATCCAGCACCTGCACCTCGATGCCATGCGGGAGTCGACCTTCGCCGGCTTCGAGATTCTTGATCGACTCGGGGCTGGCCCAACAGAAGACCCCGGAGTTGCCGCCGTATTTCTTGTGCATCCATTCGCAGACCAATTCGAAATTCTTGATCTGTTCCTTCGAGCGGATCACGCCGACCGGTTTGCCGGTGCAGAAGGCATGGCCACCTTCCCAACGCCAGGTGTCCTTCTCACAGTTGACGTTGACGAAGTCCTTGCCGGTGAGCGTTTTCCAGCCGGGACCAGAGCCGTCGATGAACGCTTTCTTGGTCGCGGAGTTCTTCGCCTTCTTGTCCGCAGCGATGACATCGCCGATGAACAGGCACAAAGTAAGGAGACAGATGAGTTGTTTCATTTCTTTTTCTTCTTTTGACGATCTTCGATTTCTACGGTCGCCGCGAAACGTTTGCGTTCGCGATTAAGTTGTCTGGATTCGGCGGCAGTCTTTTTTCGCAGCAGGTTGAATATTTCGTGGCTCTTCCCGGCATGTGACTTTGCCAGATTGTTCATTTCGTCCGGATCCTTCTCGAGATCGAACAACATCTCGAAGTCCGGCTCGCGATCGGAGAAGTCGACGTGCTCCTCCCGGTAAGACCCGACCCCATCAAACATCCGGATGTACTTCCACTTGCCCCGTCGCATGCCTTCTTGGAACGGCGTATCGCGACCGGTGTAGAGGCTCTCAAGAAACAGTTCGTTGCGCCATTTCGTTTTCTTACCCTCCACCAACGAGCGCAAACTACGCCCGGTCATGAAATCCGGCGCTTCGACATCGGCATAGTCCAGAATCGTCTTCGTGAGATCGAGACTCGAGACCAACTCATCCAACTCTTTGCCCCGCTGTTTCCTCGGCGCCCGAGGATCGTGAACGAAACACGGGATTTTGGACGACAGATCGTAGAGCAGCGCCTTGCCACCCATCCCGTATTCGCCCATGAGCAAACCGTGATCACTGCCGTAGATGATCACGGTGTTGTCGGCCAAGCCACGGTCCTTGAGCTCCTTCAACAACCCTCCGATCGCGTGATCGATACCCGAGATGGTCTGGTAGTAGCGGATGTGATGTTCCGTGCAGGTCGGACGAGTATAGGAATATTGATAGGTCTGCGTGCGTCGCCCCTTGTCCTGGTCCTGGATAAATTTCGGAATGAAACGATACGGATCCTTTCCAGTCGTCTCCGGGATCTGGATGTCGAGATCGCGATAAAGCGTGTCGTAAAACTTCGTACCCTTGAGCTCCGGGTTTTCATTCGCCGGACGGGTCATCTTGCGCCAGTCCGCATACTCCTGGTGCATGCTGGTCGTCTGCGATCCATGCGGCGTGTTCAGACTGACCGAAAGACAGAACGGCTGGTCGTCCGGGATCGCGCCAAAAAAAGCCGCCATCGCCTCGCTCATGATCTCCGTGATGACCTCCGCCTTCGCCTTGTGATACGGCAGCGTACTGTCGGACTTGGTGTTCTTCGGGAGAAACTTGGTCCAGCCATCATGCCCCCACCAGTAATCGAACTTCTCCCCCGCCTTCCCGCGGAAGCTGTAATACTCCACGCCAAACTTACCCACGAAACCGGTGTAATAACCCGCTTTCTTCACCAATGCCGGGTAGCTCCGCGACCATTGGTCCTCGGTCAGCTGATAAGACGAAGTGAACCCAATGCCATGCACCCGCTCGTGCATCCCGGTCAGCAACGACACCCGACTGGGCGCACACACGGGCTCCGCGATATAGGTATTACGAAAACGGACCGACTGCGAAAGCAACCGATCAACGTTCGGCGTTTTCACAAACGGATGCCCCATCGCGCCGAAGGTGTTGTCTCGCTGATCGTCAGTGAGAACGAAGATGATGTTCGGCCGCTTGGCGGCGGATGTTTCAACAAACACCAGCGCGAACAGAAAGAAGACAAACAATCGGATCTTCATGTGAGTCCGGACAGGCAAACCGCGACCGTTGGTTTTGTCTAGCGAATCTTCAGCGATTCGTCTACACCGCCAGAAATCCAGCAGGGAACGTGAAGACCAAAGCGATTTCATTTCGGCTCGGCGACCAAGAGATCAACGCCAGTTGCAGTCCCAGGTCAAACGCAGCGACCTCTACGGCCGCACGACCAAGGTGGTCACCGACAAAGACGGCAAGGCGCTCAGCACCGGCGTGCTCACGCAGGAAGGACAACTGCTGGAAAAGAATCAGTTCTCCGGGCTGTCCATTGATGAGACCGGTTCGTTCAACGGCAGTGCGCAGTACGTCTGCGACGGTGAAACGGTCGAAGCCAAACCATCGTCCTTCAAGGAAGCGCGGGAGATGGAAAGCGTCCCGCTCGAATTGCTGAATGAATTTGCGGTCGAGGCGGTTTATCCGATTGAATCCGAAACGGAGCTGGCAGTCGGGCTTTACTCCACCACCTTCAACTACACCCAATCGGTGGAACCGAAGGACTGCCTCGTTCTCGTAGAGGAGGGCCAGTCCTACCTGCTCACCGGTCGCAAACTTGAATTCGCCCCCGCCGGCAAGGCCGTCATCTACAACCTCTTCGACGAAGACGAGGCGGTGGAGGAAGAGGAAGATGCAGACTTCGATTTTGGAGACGCCTTTTAAGTCATGGAACGCGAATTCTATCTGAGCTTCGAAGGGAAGGACGCCCGCATCTTCCTGCAATCGCCGCGACCGAAGACGCGCGAGATCAAACGGGGCTCGCCCAACAACCTCGATCTCGCAGCCGTCCGTATCACCAACGGCATCAATGCTCTCGAGGCCTCGGAGGAAACGATCGAGGCAATGCGCAAGGCCGATCCCGAGATCGATCTGCAGGCGATCGGCGGCATACTGGACACGACCACGCGCGCCTACTACGACCGGGACACGAAAGAGGTCGCAACCAACTTCCAAGTTTTCAACGTGGCACTGAATCCCGACGGTTCCGAGAAGGAACGCAAGCTCTTCACCCCGCGCCATCAGAACACCAATCACGAAACCAACCCCGTGAAGATCGGCAAGCTCGTCCCGCGCGCCGCGCTGTTCAAGAAGTTCGTCATCTCCGGCGCCCACCAACTCGTGCATGCGGACGGCGTGCAATACGAGTTCCTGCACGGCATCGCCAAATCATTGGCAGACAAGCAGCAAGCCGCCCTGCTCGGCGCCGGCACCAAGGGCAACGCCCCGCTGGTCTTCCAGGAGAACGGCCGCACCATCCGTTGCGCACTAACCGGCGAAGTTGACGGCGAGAATTACAAACTGCTCATCCTGCAACTCGGTCAGGAACTCAAGCTACCTGCAGGACGAAAGGAGGAGGCGTAATGCACTTCGACGAGACCCGCCTGCAGAAGAAGGTCGGCAAGTATCAGTTTGCCAAGTCCAACGCGCTCACGGACACGACGCTACTTGCCCACGCTTCCGAGTATCGCACCAATGTCAGCCGCAAGTACATCCAACTGTCCGCCGGGGACATCAAGGAACGCTTCAACAGTAACGACGAAGTCTGCGTTTCCACCAAATATGACGGCGAAGGCGTCTTCCTCTTCTACAACGCCGAAGAAGACGGACCGCCCTTCCTCTACAACGCCCCCTCCGGCCGGATTCGCATCGGCCTCAAGTGCCTCGATGTCGCCGCTGAAAAGCTGCAGCAAGCCGGCATCAAGAAGGCCCTCCTCGTCGGTGAACTTTATCACCCGAAGGTAAAGGGCAAACCCCGACCCACCGTCTCCGACGTCATCACCATTTCCTTCACCGGCACCGCCAAGGAACTCAACAACCTCACTTTCGCCGCCTTCGACGCGATCATGATCGACGGCCAGGATTGGCGAAAGAAGGCCAACGATTTCAAGACCACCTGGAAACGCCTCGCCGAAGTTCTTGGCGACACGGACAAGGATCTCGCCCACCGCGTCGTTGGCAACATCGTCACGGAGGATCAGGTTGGCGAACTCTTCGCCAAGGCAGAGAAAGCCGAAGAGGAAGGCGTCGTCGTCCGTCGCCTCGACCGACAGGATATTTTCAAGATCAAGCCCGCTCTCACCATTGACGCCGCCGTCATCGGGTACGTCGAAGGCGAGTTCGAAGGCAAATACGGTGTCACCTCACTCATGCTCGGGCTCTCCGGCGAAGATGGCGTTATCCGCGAATTCGGCCGCGTCGGCTCCGGTCTCACGGACGAGGAACGCATCCGTCTCCTCAGCGAACTCTCCGCCGAGAAAATCGACGCCCCCGTCATCAAGACGGACAGCGATGGCCGTCCCGTCTCCTTCGTGAAACCTCGACTCATCGTCGAAACCGCCGGCGAAAACCTCGAAGCTGAAAACCTCAGCGGCCGCGAAAACCTGACCCAGACCTTCACCTACGCCGACGGCAAATATTAGTTTCACGGGCTGCACCCGCTTCCGCGCCTGGTCCACAGCGTCTTTCGCAAATTCCGCGACGACAAAACCTTCGATGATGGCGGTGCCCGCCTCACTCAGGTTCTGAGCGAACGCGACGTGAAGGACCTCTCCATCGAAGCCACCGAACGCAAGGACGCGAAAGTCGTCCGGCGCCACGTCTATACCAAGACAACGAAAGGCAAGGTCGCCCTCCGTAAATTCCTCCTCGTCGAGACCGACGGCATCAACCGCTTTCCCTACGTCATCGTCTACACCGACATCTCCCTCGGCCGCAAGAAACCCATCGACCACACCATCAAGGTCGCCAAGCAGCGCGAACAGGCCGATGCTCTTCTCGAGGCACTTTTGGCGGACAACGTGAAGAAAGGTTGGGAGGAAGACTGAAAGCGACTGAATCAGATTCTCCTTCTGCTCAGTAGTGTCGATCAGGGATTTTCGGTTCCCCTTTTCTCCCCGAGGTAGCCACCTCCACCGGCGTATTTCACATCCTGCAGTTGTAACAGAATCCCATCCGGATCCGTGAGATAAAGTTCCGGGGTTCCTTTTTCCGCTCCACCGCGATTGGGCATACGCATGACGACGTAGTATTCCAAGGGGCCGACAGGGCCACGTTTCTTCGTGCGGGGTTTCAGGCCGTATTCCGACAACCGTTTGAAAACCCTATCGGGATCGAAATTCTCGATCGAAAAACACGCGTGGTGAATGAAGGCTTCCGAGCGTCCACCAACGAAGGCGAGAAACTGGTTGCCGTCGCCGACCCGGATGAGCGGCATGGGACCTTGGTAGGTATCGATGCGAAGCCCGAAGAGTTGTTGATAGAACTGCACGTTACGCTTCGCGTCCGGGACGAAGATGGTGAAGTGATTGAAATCGCGAATCGGTAACAGACACTTGGCCGGCTCCGGATCGATGCCATTAAACCGGCCAACCTGGACTTTGATACCGGCCGGATCTTCAAAAAGCACTGCCTCGGGAAAGTGCTTAACCGAAGATGCTCCACGCTGATTGAGGACACCCACGGCGCGGTTGGTCTTGAACCCCGCACCAGAAAAGCCGATCTCGGAAATCCCCGTGTTCGTATCCAAGGCACTGGAAATACGGACAAACCGAGGTTCATCGCCAAATTGCAGCAGCGTGGATTTCCCGACGACTGACAGACCAAACAAGTCCCGATACCATCTAACCGAACGCTCCACATCCGACACCTGAATCACCATGTGGCTGATGGCCGTCACCGGAAGGTGGTTCTTCGGTGCCGCTGGGCAGTGGGATGCCAACAGCAACGTAAACGCGACGCACCTGGGGAGGTATTCAATCATGAGGACAGAATACCGTGAGGGACGTCTTCTTGAACCGCTAATTCACACGCCAATCGGAGCAATTATTGCTCTGCCAACAAGAAGACTGCGCAAGCAATCATCCGGCGATCGCCAATGTGACAAAATGCGAAACCAGACTAATGTTCTCGTCTGGCTGGCACGCCACGAGCTAACGGCGGGCCGCTCCTTATATAAATGAAGCTGATAAAACCAATTATGCTCGGGAGCGTGCTGTCGATTTTCGCTGCCTTCCTGAGTTTCCCCGTGCAGACCACGTCCGAGGCCGATGCTCCGGCAGCCAGCCACCGCGAGTTATCCACGATAACTGCGGACGAGCCAGCAAAGCAGCCGGATGAGTTGTTCTTCGAGTCGGGTATTGCCGGAATCGAAGTCACGAATCTGTATTATGCCGACCAAATTTCACTGGCCGACGACCATTTCGTGATCGGGGTGGAAGTGGACGGGGAATCACGAGCCTACCTTGAAACTGGCATGGATCAACCGCACACGCACATCGCGCACGATGAGGTCAACGGCGTCAATGTCGCGGTGACCTTCTGCGACCGAACCGGCGAGGCGAGAGTCTTCTGCGGCGCGGAAGACGAGTTGCAAGACATTCGCGTCGGAGGATGGAGCAATGAGTCAATGGAACTGCTGATCGACGGAATCCGATTGGCCCAGGACTCACTGAAAATCAAAATCAGGGAGTTGCAACCTCAACTCATGAAGTGGAGCGAATGGAAAAAACTCCACCCAATGACCAAGCTCTATATCGGCGACTTCACCAACGCACTGGTGCAACCAAAGACGGTCATGGAACGTGGCAATCCGTCCTGAATATCAGGACGGAATTCCTGCGGCGACCGGGTGGTAGTGCTTACACTCATTCACCCATGGTAAGGGAATTCCCTCGCCGCAATCACCGGTTCGCCGCGTGACGTCGCCTCTGCTCCTCCGCATCAACCTCTGCTGACGCTTGCAATGGCAGCGCCATCGACGATCTTCCGAGCGCGGCCAACGACACCACGCCCGTTCCGAATCCTTTGAATTCGTTGAACCAAATCTGCCCGCCCGTGGCGGCGTCCAGGCAATAGGTGTAGCCGTCCACGGATACGATCAGCCGCGTGTCGTCAAACGGCAGCACGGTGACGTAGCCGTGCCCCGCGGGTGCTTCCCATTTCCAGACGATCTTGCCGCTGTCCACATCGACCCCGGCCACTTGGCTGTTGAATCCTACAAACACCAGATTATCCACGTTTTCGCTCATGATTTTCCTTTGGTTAAACTCTCCAGCAGGCAGCGTCGACGGGAAGGTCGGCATTGTGAAGAACTTTTCCGGGCTGCCACTTGATGGCTGACAAATGTCTGGTAAATTCAACAACCCATGGCCGAACGAACCAAACGAGGTGAAACGCGCGAACGGGTCTATCGCTTTGTCCGCGAACGGCTCGAAGCCGGACAACCACCGACCGTGCGGGAGGTGCAGGATGCGTTCGGATTCGGGGCGTTTCAGACGGCGCACGGACATTTGGAACGGCTGGTCGCGGATGGACGGCTTGCGAAACGCGCTGGCGCCCGTGGTTATTGTCTGCCCGGTGATCGCACCGAACCACCCGCCGCCATGGTCCCCATTCTCGGCCGCGTGCAAGCCGGCGCTTTGAGCACGGCGGTGGAAGATCTCGAAGGCTACGTCTCCGCCAAGTCCACCGGCTCCGAAGACCTCTTCGGCCTGCGCGTGCGTGGTGAAAGCATGATCGGTGTCGGCATTCTTCCTGACGATATTGTTTTGGTCCGCTCCCAACCCACGGCTGACACCGGCGACATCGTTGTGGCTTTGGTCGAAGATGAAGCCACGGTGAAGACCTTGCGAGTGCGTCGTCGTCGCGTGGAGTTGCATCCAGAGAATCCAG
>JBMYQZ010000114.1:0-10992 GCA_049601855.1 Limisphaerales bacterium
CTCGCCGCGGAACAGAACGCCTCCGAGATCCTTGGAGCTGAAACCGGGCAGGTCGTTGAGATCGCCGCCGGCGAGCTTGGCGAAGGTCGCGAAGAGATCGAGGTTGGCGCCCATGCCGTGGACTTCGCCGGGCTTGATCTTGCCGGGCCACCGGAAGATTCCGGGAACGCGGAAGCCGCCTTCCCACGACGTTCCTTTCTCACCGCGCAAAGGTTTGGCCGTGCCGCCGTGGAGACCGAACATCGTCCACGGGCCGTTGTCGCTCGTGAAGACGACCAGGGTCCTATCATCGATGCCGCTGTCCTTCAGCGCCTTCATCACCTGCCCAACGGACCAATCGATCTCCTCGATGACGTCGCCGAATCGTCCGTTCGCGCTACGACCTTGAAACTTGGACGACGCGAAAATGGGGGCATGCGGCATGTTGTGGGCAAGGTAGAGGAAGAACCGTTCGTTCTTCTTCTTCTTGATCCATTTCACGGCTTGCTGTGTGTAGCGCTTGGTCAACAGCTCTTGGTTTACAGGAAACTCGACGACCTTGCGTCCATTGATCAACGGCACGGGGAAACTGAATTTGTCGCAGTTGTCGAAAACCTCGCGGGTCTGCCGCTTGCCGGGAGGAGCCGGGACGTCATTGCTGCCGGGCGTTCCGTAGTGGTAATCGAACCCGCACTCAAGCGGATGCATGGGACTGGTCGTGAAATCCTTCGGGTAGCCGGCGAGGTGCCATTTGCCGAGAATTGCGGTGGCGTAGCCCTTTCGCGTCAACATGGACGGCATCAACGAATCGCGGTGTGCCGCCAATTTGGTGCGCCCCAAGAGCGCGGGATGACACCCGGTCATCAACCCCCGCCGACTCGGCACGCAGGTCGCTCCGGAAGCGTAGAATGAAGTCCATCGCTGGCCTTCAGCCGCGAGCCGATCGAGGTTGGGCGTCTTCGTCTTCGGGTTGCCGTAACACCCGATGTCTCCGTAGCCGAGATCGTCGACAAAGATGAGGACGAGATTGGGTGGATCAGCCCGCAGGATCGAGGCGGAGAAAAATAGAATCAGAATGAGACGAAGCATGTGCATGTCTGTGCCTAAACTGACTCTGCAGTTGAGACAAGCTCATCCTACGTGCCGTTGCGTTGGCGCTCCAGTTCGTCGCGGACGGCGCGACCGATCGTGGAGCGGGTGTAGGGCTTGGAGACATAGGCACCAGCGCCGAGGCGTTGGCATTCGCGGCCCCGTTCGTTTTCGGAGAAGCCGCTGGCGATGATGCACTTTTGGCGGGGCTTGAACTTGAGGATCTCGCGGTAGGTGTCGAGTCCATCGAAGCCTTCCTCCATGATCATGTCGAGGACGATCAGGTCGGCGTCGTTCTCCTTGAGAAACTCGACGGCGGCGTGGCCATGTTCGGCGACGTTGGTGGCGTAGCCCATGGTCTCCAGGAGTTCGGCGGCCATCTCGCGTTGTTCGCGAACGTCGTCGATGATCAGGATGCTCTCCGACCCATGGAGATCGAGTTCGGGTTCCTTGCGTGTTGCGGTGGCTTCGAGCATCGGCGGAAAGTAGAGTTCGAAGCTGGTGCCTTCGCCAGGTTCACTTCGCACGTCGATCTGCCCGTCGAAGTCCTGGATCACGCCATAAACGACAGCGAGTCCAAGCCCGCTGCCGCTACGTCCCATTTTCTTCCCGGTGTAAAAAGGCTCGAAGATGCGGCCGATCTTCTCGGGGGGAATGCCACAACCGGTGTCAGTGACAGTGAGTTTGACGTACAGTCCCTGCTCGATCGTGTGGTATCCGTCGATGGGTTTGTTCACGCCGGCGCGTTCGGTACGGACGAGGACCTCACCATCACTCCTTCCGAGAGATTCGAAGGCGTTGATGACCAGGTTCATTACCACCTGATTGAGATGGGGGACGGAGGCCTGAATCGGCCAGAGGTCTTCGGCGAGTTCCAGGCGGAGATCGGCCTTGCTGTAGTTACGTTGGACGTCGGCGAGTTCTGGTGAATTGGCATAGGAACGGACGATCTTGTTAAGGTCGACAACTTCGAGGTCGTAGGAACCGCGGCGGCCCATCGTGAGGAGATTACGGATGACACCGGAGGCCTTTTTTCCTGACTCCTTGATCTGCTGCATCATATGCCGCAGACGGGTGTCCTCTTCCGGGAGCAATTCCAGGATGAGTTCCGGATACGCGACCATTGGGCCAAGGATGTTGTTGAGGTCGTGCGCGACGCCGCCGGCGAGGAGGCCGAGTGATTCAAGGCGTTCGGAGCGGGAAAGTTTTTCTTCGAGTTCGCGCTTGCGTTCGCGGGCCTTGGTGAGGCGGTCCTTCTCGGCGGCGAGTTCCTTCAGCCTCTTTTCGAGTTCGTCTTGGGTTTGATGAAGCTTGGCATCCCGCTCCTGGATCTGGCCGAGCATACGGTTGAAACTGGCGGTGAGTTGCCCGAGATCGTCGTCGGCGAATTGGACGGCGCGCAGTGAATAGTCGCCGGTAATGGAGACCTTGCTGGAGGTCTTCATGAGGTCGGTGACCGGTCGGGACGCGGCGCGCATCCAGTAGAGCGAAAGCAACAGTGCGAGGATGGTACTGCCGGCGAGCACGAGCGCGGTGGTGGCGATGGCCTGGCGACGTTGATCGTGGAGGAACGTGAGGTCGGATGTCAGATGCACGATGCCCAGGATATCGCCGTCGTGGACGATCCTACGCGAAAGGTGAAGATGCTCGGCGGTGAACGCGTGAGTATTGCCGAGTTGGGGATCGGCCGCTTCTTCGAGATCTTCCACGATCCGGTATTCGGCGAACATCTGCTTGTCGGCATCGAACAGACAGGCACGAACAACATGTTCCTTGGATCGGAGGGATTGGAGAAGGTTCTCGGCCTTGTCTTTGCTCTCGAAACGGAGATAGACCGCACTGTTGATACCGATGATGTCTGCCGTGGTGTCGAGTTCGTTCACCATGAAGCGGCGGGCGGCGACGCCTTCGTAGTGAACAATACCGACGGAGGCGATGAGCATGGCGACCAGCACGGTGCCGACAACGATGGAAGTCAGCTTCCGATAAAGCGGCATGTCGCGAAAGCGCTTCATTCCTCAATGATCCTTTCTGCGAGGTCCAAGAGGTTGGGGTCCACCTCGAGACCGGAACGACGAGAGGCCCCGAGATTGACACCGAAGGCCAGTCGATTTGCTTTCACACCCAGTTCCAACATTCCACCGGCATTGAGGAACTGTTTTCCATCCCCGACGGTCAGGATGGACTGCCGTTGCAGTTTTTCGCGTCGGGACGTGAGCAAACGGCGCAGGTCTTCAGCAGTGCAATAGACAACACAGGCTTTATCCGCCTCGTGTAAACGGGCGAACTCCCTGACTTCAACGGAGCGACCGCCGATTTTCTTGCCGGCGAGTTCCTGGGTGAGGACCTTGGCGAGCGGGCGATTGTCGACGACGCCGAACACAAAGGGTTCATTGCGTTGCTGGGGGTTCTGTTTCGGCCAGCTGACAAATTTGCAGAACTTGTAGATGAACGCGGCCTTGGCGCGATACTCGTCGACTCCCGTGGGTTGAGCGACTGTGCATTGAGGCACAAGCACGAGCAGGAGCACGAGAAGTGCCCGCCTCAGGAATTGTCGGTGGCGGTTCAGAAACTCCACTTCCATGCTGCATTCAGCTGCCACTGCTCTTCCGGTTGCGGCCCGTTCAACCGCTGATACACGGGCAGAGCCCCCTGGATCTCCATCGCACTGCCCGTAAACGGGCCGCCGGTGATTTTGAATCGTGTGCCCACCGAGAGATTGATCTTTTCGCCGCCGTAACGCGTGGGGTCCACCACCGTCGCCGGGTAGGGAGGTCCGAGGGGAAGAGCAGGATCGAATCCTGTGATGCGCTGCCAATTCTGAAAACGCACGCCGACGATCGGCTCGAGCCATGGCTTCAAGAGGTAGCTGAAGCGACCGGCCAGGGCGTAGCGGTTGCCCAAGGTGTAGCCGCGATAGTTGCGGCCGAGCCGGATCGTGGCCAAGGCCTGTACGCTCCAACGAAGGCGATCCTTCGATCCCTGGTAAGCGATGCCCGGCAACAGGTCGAAGGTGCCCGATCCAATCTGCATCGTATACGGCAGGGAGTTGACCGGGCCCGGACCGGGCGTGTCGCCCGTCTGGTTGATGGAGCCGATCGGAAGACTCAGGCCGCCGTTGACAATGACCGCATGGTTACCGCTCTCCCAGATCCGGTAGGACGGAGCGACGGAGACATCGCCAAAACCGTCTGAATCGATCGTGAAATCCGCAAAGCCGGGAACCAGACTGATATGTTCCGTTGATTGAAAGATGTAAGGGGCAAGCACGGTGACGGAGAGCCTCTCGGTCGCTCGGTAGCCGAGTTCCAAGGTGTGGGCTTCCTGCCGGATGTCAGTAGGCAGGATCGGGAAGACGATGCCGTTGGCGGGTGCGCCGAGGACTGCGCCGTTGGGCAATGAATCCGTGCCCCGGCGATGCCCCGAGAAGAAAGCGTGGATGTAGCGATAGCCGAAGGTCCAGCTCGTCGATTCGTTCCGGATCAGGACGTTTTCCGCGTTGGTTGTGGTGGGACGTTTGACGATGTGCAGACTGAGGATCTGTTCGAGGCTCAACTCGGTCAGGTCGCCGGGAGGCGTTTGCGAGCGGCCTTGCGGGATCAAGGCGCAGAAAAGAAGCAAAATAGTTGCCCGTCTAATCGTGGATTTGGGATGCGTTTTCATAACAACAAACCTCGACTTTCCGTCGAAGCATTTTGCGATGGACAGGCTTAAAAGCAATCTCGGATTGGTCAGCCTAACCCGTGCTGACGGCTTGCGCCATGGCCAATCCAGCCAAGCGCCCAGTGGTCCAGGCAGCCTGAAAATTGAAGCCACCGGTGATGGCGTCGATGTCGAGAACTTCGCCACCAAAATGTAGTCCGGGAACCTTACGGCTTTCCATGGTCTTGAAGTTGACCTCCTTCAATGTCACCCCGCCACAAGTGACAAATTCTTCCTTGTTCATGCTCTTGCCATTGACGGCGAAAACGGAGGCGGTGATCTGTTCAGCCAAACGGATCAATCCCGGATTGTCGATCTGGCCCCAGGTCTTTTGCTCTGAAATGGCCGCGGCATTCACCAGGCGCTCCCAAAGTCTTCGAGGTAGATCGAATCGCGGCGTGCCGGAAATCTTCTTGCGACCGGAGTTTTGCTTCAGCTCCTTGAATTTGTCCATGGACTGTTCCGGACTGAGATTGCTGGCCCAGTTGATTTCGAGGTCGAAGCGATACTGTTTCTCAGCCAACTCGCGAGCACCCCACGCAGACAGTTTGAGAATGGCCGGACCGCTCAATCCCCAATGGGTGATCAAGACGGGGCCGGATTCGTTGAGTTTGGTCCCGCGGGCTTGCACGAATGCGTTCTCGACGCTCAGTCCGGGCAGGTCCTTGAGGCGCTGATCCTTGATGTGAAACGTGAACAGAGAAGGCGCGAGTGGTTGGATGGTGTGTCCGAGAGAACTCAGGTTGTCGTGAATCTTGCCGGGTTTGAGTCCACCGGTGGCCAGCATCAACTGAGAGCAGGTGAGGTGTTGGTGATCCCCGAGACGGAGAACGAAGTGATCACCGCGGCGTTCGATCGAGGAGACGACGGTGTCTGTTTGAATGCGGACACCGGTTTGTTTCGCAGCATTGATCAGGCAATCGGCAATGGTCTCGGATCGATCTGTGCTTGGGAACATCCTTCCATCCTCCTCGGTCTTGATGGAGACGCCGCGGCTGGCAAACCATTCGATCGTATCTCGAGGTTGCCAGGCGTGAAACGGGCCGAGCAATTCGCGCATGCCGCGGGGATAACGCTGAACCAACTCGCGCGGGTCAAAGCAGGAATGGGTGACATTGCAGCGTCCGCCGCCAGAGACAAGGACCTTGGTCAAGACGCGGTTGCCTTTTTCCAAAATGCGGACCTGCAGATCCGGATTTGCTTCGGCACAGTGAATCGCTGCGAAGAAACCCGCGGCCCCGCCACCGATGACAATCACGTCAGCGTCCATCAAGGGATCGGCGGCAACGCGTGGGAGGATTTGGTGGCGGCGTCGACGATGGCGTCGGCCAGTTCCTTGGCGGTCCATTCATTGCCAGCGAATACGCGATGGATCTGGCGTTTAGGGTCGAGGACAATTGTGCGCAGATTGTGGGTGATGCTGCCGCCTTCCTGCAGGTATTGCAGATCGCACAGCGGGGCGATTTTCTGGATCGTTTCGTCCGACGCCACAGCGTGCAGCCATCGATCGGGATTGCCTTTGCGATAGTGCTTGGCGTAGGCGCGCAAGACCTCCGGCGTATCGTTCTTCGGGTCAAAGGAGATCGAGAGAAACTGCCAGTTGGGCGGTGCTCCGGAGGCCTTGAGCAATCGTTCGCGAGTTTCGCCAAAACGGTTTTCCATGCGCGGGCAGAAGTCGGGCAGGGGACAACGGGTGAAGATGAAAGTGAAGGCGACGACCTTGCCTTCGAAGTCGGAGAATTTGACCGGTTTACCGTGCTCGTCGGTGAATTCGAAATCCGGAAACAACTGCACCTCCGAAGGCATCTTGGCGATGGTGCGGGCAGGTTCAAAAGTGCCCGGTGAAATCGCAATCGTCCGATCGACGCGCAGGATATCCTGGATCCAATGCGTCTCGTCATTGGCGTAGAGTTTGAAGGTGATTTCGTCGCCGACGCGCAGATTTCGCAGTTCGTTGGTAAACTTGACGTTCAAGCGCATCGTCATCTTGGGCATGAAATCCGGGATCTCCTCGTGGGCGATGGAGGCGTGCTTCTTGTCAGCCTCGATCTGCCTGATGATGCCGCGCGTGGCGTAGGCCTTGGTCGGGGCCGACTCGGGAATGAAATCTTCGGCGGACTGCCGCCGGGCAACTTCCTCCACATCCGCAATCACTTTGGCCGGCGTTTCTGGCAGTCGGGCGTTGTAAGAGCCGGTGACCTGCCCATTGCGATCGAGCAGGTAGAGACGTGTCACCAATGGAAGGCGTCCGGACGGCAAAGCCGTCGGCAGGAATCCGTCCAATTCGTCATCCGCGAGGAAACTGGATTGCAGGGTCTTCATCACCGGATCCTTGTCACCGGTGAGAAACAGCCAACCTTCTTCATTCGCTTCAAATTTCTGGGCAAACTTGGTCAGGACTTCCGGCGTGTCTGTCATCGGGTCGACCGTGAGCGAGACCAGTTGTACGTCTTCACGCTGCCCCAGTTGATCTTGGATTTTCGCCATCGTCTCGCCGGAGATCGTGCATTCGATGCCGCAACTGGTGAATACGAAGCCGACGACGAGTATCTTCCCCTTGAGTTCTTCGCGCGTGACGAGTCGACCGGATCGTTCGGTCAGCGTGAAGTCGGAAAGCTTCAGGGAATGGTAGAAATCCTCAGGTGGCGGTTGCGGTTCCGGTTTGGTGAGAACGTAGGTAAGCGAGCCGATGAAACCTACCATCACCAACACGGCAAAGACCGTGAAGAGCTTGAGATCGAGGCCGCTTTTCTTTTCCGATTGATCCACGGCGGTCTGACTAATTCAGTTCGCGAATCGACGCAACCATCCATTTGGCGAGGTTGCTCCCTCAGTTGCAGATTTCACGGGCGGAAACGTGGGCAAGATCGGGCACAGTCCAGGTAGGGGCGTGTGCTTTCAGTTCCTCAAACGAGCCGCCTCCGGTGGCCACTGCGAGGCAGCGGGCGTTGATGGCGTTGGCGCATTCGATGTCGCGGACCGTGTCCCCAATGACGAGCACCTGATCGCCGGAAAGGGCTTCACCGAACATCTTCTTGCCGCGTTGATGCGCGATGCGGGCGAGTTCGTTGCGATTGGCGTGTTCGCAGCCGAACGCGCCGGTCTCGAAGAAGTTCCAGAGCCGGTGGTGGCGCAACTTGATTTGGGCCCCGAGTCGGATGTTACCCGTGAGCAGACCGATGGCGGGACGGTTGGGGAGGCCCAGAACTTCCCGCAAAAGGGCCAGGGCACCGGGCAACGTGTCACCCTTGGATTCGGTCAGGAAGAGGTCGAGCCAATGAACGTAGCTGGAGTAGAACTTGCGATAATTGTCCGGTGTCGAGGGGATTTCGTGGGCTGCGAAAAAGTCGTTGAGAATGCCGGTGTCCGTGCGGCCGGCGAAGTTGATTTCCTGGGCGGCGTTGGCGATGCCGAACTCAATTTCGAAGGCGCGATCAAAGGCGCGCATGCCGGCTCCGTCGGTGTGAATCAGCGTGCCGTCGATGTCGAAGAGCGCGAGCCGAACCATTGCGTTGAGCCTAGGTTGCGCCGCCGCTGAGCGCAAGTGTGCGGCTACTTCGTACCGACCGCGGTGAGCAGTCGAAACTGTGCCTGGTTGTATTCGGTGACCGTGTCGACGTACAGCTGCCGGGCGGTGGCCAGCGACTGGATGGCTTGCAAGACCTCGATCGGGAGACCCTGCTTTTCGAAGATGCGGTTGCGGTTCAGTTCGAAGGATTGGCGGGCGGACCGCACGGCTTCCTCGGCGATGGCGATCTGTTTCTGGCGGGAGTTCACCTGCGCGTAGCTCTGGCGGACCTGGGCGATGATCGCGTCCATTACGCCGGTCTGCGAATGCTTCACCTGGTTGACGACCGATCGCTGAGCCTTCACGCGTTGCTTGTCGCCGAGGCCGAAACTCTCCCAACGCCAAAAGACGAGCGCGTTCACGTCGGTGCGGACATCGGTCTGGGCAATCCCGCCCCCTACGCCGCCGCCAAAGCCGCCACCGCTGACGCCGACCGAGAGATTGGGGACGATCGGAGCATAGCGGGCGTTCTTGAGGTTCTGTTCCGCCCGGCGGACGAGGGAGGCCGTCTGCTTCACCTCCGGCCGATTCTCCAAGGCGGTTGCGACGAGATCCGTGACGGGTTTGGATGCATCAGCCAGTTTGACTGGTGCCGCATTGGCATCTGTCGGTTCGAGATTCACTCCCGCCTCGAGATGCAAGAGTTGAGCGAGCCGGGCGACGGATACCGCGAGCAACTCCTTCGCCTGTTCCAGACTGCGTTGCCGAATGAGCTGCTCGACCTTGGCGCGCTGGGCGTCGGACTGCAGACCTTCGCCAGAACTTGCGAAATTGGCGGTCACGTCTGAGAGCTCCTTCGTGTTCTTCACCGCTTCCTCGGCCACCGCTACTCCGGCGCGGGCGCGAACGAGATCGAAATAGGCTTCGGCGATCTGCAACGAAACCTGATTGTTCACCGCGTCACTCGCCGCTTTCATCGCAGCGTGATTCTGCTTCGCAGCCAAAGGGGCGAAATAGATGTCGGCGAGGTTGGCCGTGACACTCAGGCCTGGCTGCATGATCGGTCCGGCCCCCACCGCACCAGCGCCACCGCCGAAGAAAGAAGAGCTGCGGCTCACATCGCGAATGCGTCCGCTGGAATCCTGCAGAGTACCTTCCGAGTGATGCCAACTGGCTCCGACGCTGAAGGAGGGGATGAGCAGGTATTCCTTTTGCTTAAGTTCGGCGCTGGCCTGGTTCACGCGTTCTTTCGCCAAGGCGATTTGGAAGTTGCGCGCATTGCCCAGCTTCAGCGCGGTCGCCAGATCGATGGGTATCGTGCCGGAGGTGGGAACTTCACTTTCAGCTGCGAAGGAAACCGCCGCGGTCAGCAGGACGGTGGAAAGAATGGTCTTCATATTTGATCAGGCGGTAGCGGGCTGCGGATCGGGTTTCACAACCGCGTACACGCAGGGGACGAGGAACAAGGTGAGGAAGGTGGAAACGAGCATGCCGCCGATCAATGCGCGAGCGAGCGGGGCCATGGCTTCGCTGCCGGGAGCCAGTTCCAAGGACAACGGAAGCATTGAGGCGACGAGCACGAAGGCGGTCATCAGGATTGGCCGCAGACGAACACAAGCGGCGGTCAGGGCCGCCTTCGTCGAGTCGTAACCGCGCGCGCGCATCTGGTTGGCGAAGTCGACGAGGAGAATCGAGTTGTTCACGACCACGCCGATCATCATCAACGTGCCCATGAGCGACTGAATGTTGATGTAGGTGCCGGTGAGGTAAAGGATGCCGAGAACGCCGGTCAAACCAAGCGGCACGGCGAGCATGATGATCAGCGGATCCACGGCGGAACGGAATTGAGCCATCATCACCAGATAAACAAGAACGGCAGCCGTCAATAATCCCCAGCCGAGCGAACTGGCGCCTTCCTTCATCTTCGTGGCCGGTCCCCGCAACGTCACGCCAACGCCCTTGTCGAAAGTCATGCCGCCCACGACCTTCTCGACCTCGGCGGCGAGGGATTTTAGATCGCGGTCCTGGGTGTTTACGTAGACATCGCTGACCCGGGCGATGTTGTAGTGAGCGATTTCACCGGGGATGTTCACGCGGCGAATCTCGGCAACTTCCGAAAGCGGGATCGTGGTTGGACCGTCTTCCGCCATGACGGGCAGGGGCAGATTGCGAAGTTCATCCAGCGAATCGACTTCGTTGTCCTCGTATTGCACGCCGATGAAGAAATCGACGCCCGTCTTGGGATCGACCCAGATCGTCGGTGCATAACCCACGCTTGAAGAGAAGGCGGTCACGACGTTTTCGGCGATGTCTTTCTGTGTCAGACCGAAGTAGGCCGCCCGCGTGCGATCGACTTTCAAGTCGAATTGCGGGTAGTCGAGCGCTTGAGCAATCTGTACATCCGCTGCACCAGGAATCTCACGGACCTTCTCGACGATCTGCTCGGCGGCCTTACGCGTGGCGGCGACCGTGCCGGCCGAGACCTGCACGTTGATCGGAGCGGCGACGCCCTCGTTCAAAGCGGCGTTGATGATGCCGCCCGTCACGAAGAGAAATTGATCCTGCGGAAATTTTTCGGCGAGGACGCCCCGTAACCGCTTTACGTATTCACTCGTCTTCGTGGATCGGCCTTCGCTCTTGAGCGTGACCGTGAGGAAGGCGGTGTCCGGCCCGCTGTTGGGGCTGAGAATCGTCGAGAAACCGGCGCCTTTGCC
>JBMYQZ010000115.1:0-220 GCA_049601855.1 Limisphaerales bacterium
TCCGTGGAACTGATCACCGAGCGATACGATCAGGATCCCGACTCCTTGTCCGAACAGATCCTGTGGTCGCACTTTCGGGCCAAAGGTGTGCCGGAGGGAACGGTGCTCATGCCCACCCGGCTCGGCGCGACTTTCAATCCCGATGAGCGCGACGAACCAAAACTGCTCCACACTTTTCACGTGCAAAGTCGAGCCAGTTCCGGGGTGGACTATTTTGAAC
>JBMYQZ010000115.1:230-7731 GCA_049601855.1 Limisphaerales bacterium
CCCAGCGGTGTGACGGCCTTCCGATTGCTGCAGGAAAACTATCCGGCGGACACCGTCTGGTCCGGTCGTTGGAACCACCACCAACGCAGCAGCCTGCCGACGGGCGGAAAGAAACGGCCTCATCGCGACGCCATCGGCAAGTTCGCGGGCAACCTGCAGAGCGAGATTGTCAGCCTCAAACGGGTTGGTGATATTCCGCTTCAGGATGGCTTTGCCCGTCTGGGTGCCGGCTATGGCGTGGCGATCCGCCTGCTCACCGATGAGGAAGGCGGCCTGCAGTTTGAACTGCGCGAGGCGATTCCTTCGCTGAGGTATTCCAGCCAGAGTGCGGACCGACACAGTTACTATCGCACGGCCGGGATTTATGTCCTGTATCATCCGGCCTCCCGTGAAGCCATTGTTCTGGATGAGAGCGGCAGCCGGCGGAACGCGGCCACGTTCCTGAACAACCAAGTCCAGACCACCATGAGTTATCGCGTGCCTCGCTCGAAACTTCGTGAGTACCTGAATGGTCACGAACGTGACGACTGGTCCAGCGGATTACGGCTGCATGTTTTCCACCACCGCCGCATCGGTCGCATATCCACTCGGTTTGCCGACGATCAATATCGCTACGTCGGCTCGCATCGGCGACAGATCAGCCAGTGGGAAAGCGACTCACGGTCCGGGTTCGAAAGTCTCAAGGAACTCAAATGGCCCGGCACGAATGATGTCGCGGCGGCGCGAAACTACGCCCGTGAATTCATCAGGCGGGTGCCGGCCAATTTCTACTCCAACCAGTCCACCAAAACCTCCAATCTGCTCACTGAGAACGGACCGGATATCGTTCCCTTCTTCCTCGACGAAGCACCTTACTCCTACGCCATGGGGCGGATCGTGCTGCGTCGGGCGTTCCAACGCCTGGCCCGCCCAGAACACATTCCTGCGCTGAAGCGGGCGTTGGTTCGCGATCCGAATCTCGCCTGGTTGGTTCGTTCCAAGCGCTGGGAGAAGGAATGCGCTCCCGTCCTGGCCAGTCTCTTGAAGGGCCGTGAACGAGTGCTTCCGGCCGAGGCGTTGATCGTCCTCGCCAAGCACGCATCCAAGGCCCAATACGCCGACCTCGCCTGGCATGCTGTGCGCTGCCCATCGGCTCAGGAATACGTCTATCGAAACCTGCGCACGCTCGACGGCTTTCCTTACGAACAAACTGTCCGCGAGGCCTGGAGCCTTGCTCGCGTGCAGTTTGTCTCGGATCTGCAACTCGCCGTCTTTGCCGCGGAACTTGGCGAACTCGATGCCCTCTACAACTTCATTCGCCAGCTCAATACCAACAGCTCCGAATCCCGCGACCGTCGGGCTTTCGAAATCCTGCGCCCCAAGCTGGGCGTCACCGGCGATGATGACACTCTGCGAAAATGGCTTCTCGACCATGCCAGCCAGATCCGTTTCGACCAACAGCAAGGCAACTACGTCATCTAATCATCCACCATCATGAAACATATCCAGATCATCATTCTACTCATCGCTGCGGGAGTCATCGTGGGAACAACCCTCCGCCCGGGCATACCTGAGATCGTCCTCGCCGCCATCGCCGCGCTGGTGGTGGCTGGGGTGGCGATGAAACGAAGACCCGTCCCGCCTGCGATCGAAGCAAGCAGCTGAACCAACAAGAAAAGGGCGCTCCGGAGGAGCGCCCTTTTTGCGAAAGAGGAGGATCTTACTCAGCTTCGGAAGTGGCCTCTTCGGCCGATGCTTCGGCTTCCGGCTCTTCTTCTTCTTCTTCAACGTCTTCAACTTCTTCGACCGGAGCCGGCTCTTCGGGGATCGGCCAGGGTTCGATCGCAGCAACGGATTCGATCCGATACTTGTCCGAGGTGTGCTCGGTGACGTACTCGCATTCTTCACCGGGCTTCTTGCCGGCAAAGGCCTGGGCCAAGGGAGAAAGATAACTCAGTCGGCCCTGATCGGGATCGCCGTCCCACGCGCCGAGGATCTCGAGTTTCTGGCGCTCGTTCTTGCCGAGGTCGGTGATCTCGATGAGCGTGCCGACACCAACGGAGTCGCCGGAGGCTTCAGAGAAATCAGTGGCGCGAGCGAGGCCAAGGTCGCGTTCGAGTTCGGCCTTGCGACGCATGAGGACGCGTTGATTTTCCTTCGCGCCCTTGTATTCGCTGTTCTCGCGCAAGTCGCCGTAGCTGCGGGCGATCGAGATGTCGCGACGATTGTCGGGAATCTGCTTCTTGATGAGGTCTTCGTACTCCGCCTTGCGACGCAGCAGGCTCTGCCAGGAAACGATGATCGACCGGTCATCGGTGCTTCCTCCCCCGGAAATGAGTTCCTGAATGGAAGGAAAGCTCTTCACGATGCGCGCCAACAACGAGCGCTTGTCCATGTCGTCAAACGCGGTCGTGGATTGCAGATTGCGGGTCAGATCCTTCACCACGTCGAGATCGGCGGATTCGATCAACTGCGGAAGCAGTTCCTGGTCGTTAAGGATGTAATCGGAAAGTTTGACCGATTTCTTCTCGTTGAAGAAATCGCGCTCGATGGCCGAGATCATGGCGCGGAACACTTCCGGACCGAGGATGTCGGCAAAGCTGTCCGAGCGATCCTTCGCGAGCCAGAGGAGCAAGTCGGAGCTAGCCTGGTGTTGGCTGACGAGCCGGGCGAGCGCTTCTTTGAAAAGTCCAAACTTGCCGTTGCTGACGAGCAAGGTGACGCATTCGCCGCAGAGCTTGGGCGTGGAGACATTGGCGATAAAGAGGAAGGCCTCATGCCAATTGTCGGGAAAGTTGACCATGTAGGACTGCAGCGTGCGTTTGTGACGCGCGGCCGGCAGTTTCTCGAGAATGTCCTGCAGGGTTACGTCCTGGGCCCAGACGTCCGCCTCGATCAACTCGCCTTCCCCACTCTCGCTTTCTGAGACTCTCCGGAATTCGTCGCGGGAGAAAACCCCTTCGAGGGCCGCGGCCGGCTGGGTGCGAATATAACTGGCGATTTCCTTGTTCAACGCGGCCGAGACTTCTGTGAAAGCCGCTTTGGCGTCGTCGAGATCTTCGACTCCCTTGATGAGCTCGGCCGTGACCGTGTTCTTCGCCTTGAGGCCCTTGGCGGAGTTGAAGTCGCCCATCAGGCGCTGCTGAAGCGTGGTTTCTTCGTCAATATAGACGATGGGTTCGGCCTTCTTGCTCGGCACGCGGAAATGACCACTCTTCTTCATCTCCCGCTTGCAGGAGTCCCACCATTTCTTCCAGTCAGAAGAGATGACATCCGGCACGAGCACCTTTTGGATCGTGTCGACATTCGCTTTGCCCCCATAGCTTTTGAGGACAAGTTTGATGAGATCAAGGTGGTTGAGGGCGGCCATTTTCTGGACTTCTTCCAGATTGGCCATCTTGCGAGCGAGGATATGCTCAGGGGAAATCGGCGTCAGCGTGTCGGCCGCAAAGCCGAGATCGAGGGCGTGCCCGGCTTTCTCGAGGAAGTCGATGTTGAACTTGCTCAGGACGGTATCAACGGCCGTAATGCGCCCAAAACCCCAGCTTTTGTGCATGCAATAGCCGCCCTCGGCCAATTCGACGAGCGTGTCGATCTGCGCTGGCTTGATCTTTCCCGCAAAAACAAGTTTTTCAAATTCTTCTCTCATATGCCAAATTGACTCACTCGGTACGGAGCGAACAAGCACCTTAGATTTTGACTATTCAAAAACCAAGAGAAATTGCCCTTGAAGTCCTGTCCAAACGTGTACGGACCCAAGGGTTTACGGAGGATCTGCTCGATCGGCGAGTGGCGGATTCTGAAATGCCGACGGTCGATCGTGGCCTGTGCCGGGAGCTGGTTTTCGGCTGCGTGCGCTGGGAACGGACCCTGGATCACCTGATCGATGCCCGAATCAAGGATCGAGAGCCGCCCGCGATCGCCCGGAATATCCTGCGACTCGGGCTCTATCAGCTCTTCTGGCTGGACCGTATCCCGGAACACGCGGCGGTGAATGAATCCGTGGCCCTGGCCAAGTCTTCCGGAGCCAGCAGACTCAAGGGCTTCATCAATGCCGTCTTGCGCCATTACCAGCGCGAGAGCGAATCCACCCGGAAAGATCTGCAGACATGGCGGGAGGAACAACCCGGATTGGGTCATTCGCACCCGGATTGGCTGGTGAACCGTTGGCGGGATCAATTTGGAACGGAAGCGACCAGCTGTTTGTTGGAATGGAACAATGTCCCGGCCCGGAACTTCGCACGGGTGAACACCTTGAAGATCGACGCCGATGCGCTCGCCGCTCGTTGGGCCGACGAAGGTGTGAGTTTCAAACCCTTCGCCGCCGATTGGGCTCCTGGTCTCTTCTTTGAAATCGACAAGGCGCCTGCCATCGCAGAATTGCCCTCCTTTCGTGACGGCTGTTTCTATCTGCAGGATCCCAGCACGGCCCTGGCCTGTCAGACCTTGGATCCGCAACCAGGCGAGAGCATCCTCGATCTCTGCGCCGCACCTGGAGGGAAGACCACCCTCATGGCACAACTCGCCGATGACGAGGCCGAGATCGTCGCCCATGATAAATCTGCCAAGCGGCTCCGCCGCGTGCGGGAGAATTGCGAACGCCTGGGAGTGAAGTCTGTCCGCGAATTCATCTCCACGCCCGAACAACTCAAGGACCGTAAGTTCGACAAGATCCTGTTGGACGTCCCCTGTTCCAACACCGGAGTGCTGCGTCGTCGCATCGATTTGCGCTGGCGTCTGAACGAATCCGAGATCGATCGGTTGTCGAAATTCCAACGCGCCCTGATCGACCAGGCCGGCGAATATCTCAAGCCCGACGGCCGCCTCGTCTTCAGTACCTGCAGCATCGAATCGGACGAAAACTCGAACGATCTGGAGTTTATCGAATCCCGTCAGCTGACCCCGTTCAACGACGGTGTTGATGGCGCATTTGCCGGCATTCTGAAGACCTGAAAATCCCCTTTACGTTTCGGCGCTTTCCCCAACACTGCGCCGCATGCCCAAGCAATTTTCATTCAAGCGACTTTCGCGTCGTAACTTCGTGAAAACAACCGGAGCTGCGGCCGCGGCCACCTTCGGTTTTCAATACGTTCCCAGCCATGTCTGGGGCGTGAACTCAAAGCCTGCCTTGGCCGGAATCGGCGCCGGTGGCAAGGGCCGTGCGGATATTCCAGGATCGGACTCCGCCGGTTTCCAAATCGTCGCGCTGTGCGACGTGGTGAACACGCGTAAGGTTCCGTCGAACAACAAGCTCCGGACACCCAAGGGTCTCGACAGCATGCGCGAGAAATACTCGGGCACCGAGTTCTACACCGACTACCGCGAGCTCATCGCGGACATGGGCGACAAGATTGACGCGGTGACCGTGTCGACCCCGGACCATCATCACTTTCATGCCAGCGCCCTCGCGATGAAGGCCGGCAAACACGTCTACTGCCAGAAGCCCCTGACCCATGGCATCTGGGAGGCGCGCAAGATGACGGAGATCGCCGCTGAGACCGGCGTGAAGACCCAGATGGGCAATCAGGCGCATGCCAACTCCCACATGCGCCGCTGCGTCGAACTGATCCGCGCGGGAATCATTGGCAAGGTGCAGGAGGTTCACGCCTGGACCAATCGACCGAGCTGGCCGCAAGGCTTCAAGCAGCCGCCGGAAAAACAGGCGGTCCCGGAATGGCTCGATTGGGATCAATGGTGCGGACCGGCTCCCTTCGTGGAATACAGCAGCGTCATCGCGCCTTTCTCCTGGCGCGGTTGGTGGAACTACGGCACCGGCGCCTTGGGCGACATGGCCTGCCACATCATGGACATGGGTTACTGGGCCCTGATGCCCGGTGCTCCCCGGAGCGTCAGCGCCGTCGAACGCGGTGCCACCGAACTTTCCCCGCCCATCGATTCCAAGATCACGTGGGAATTCGGCCCAAGCAAATACACGGACAAGGGCGGCTTCAAATACTTCTGGTACGACGGCTACACCAAGGCGTATTTCGATCGCGAGAAATGGACGCTAGTGAAGGAAAGCAATGAGTACAACCATCCCGGCAAAGACGTCTTGGAGGATCAATCGTTCAAGGACTTCGGCAGCGTCATCATCGGCACCGAAGGCAAGATGTTCTTCCATCGCGCCCGCAACACCTGGGTTGTCAAACCCAACAACCGGCGCGAGAAGTTTGATCCGAAGGAGACGATTCCACGCGCGACGAACGACAACAATTACCAGGAGTGGATCGATGCCATCGCCGGTAAGGTGCAGCGTGGCCAATCCGATTTCTCCCACTCGGGACCGTTCACGGAAACGATCCTGCTCGGTGTCCTCGCCCAACGTAACCCGAACCAGAAGCTCCGCTGGAATTCCAAGAAGCTCGAGGTCAAGGGACGTCCGGAATTGAAGAAGTTCATCCAGCGCCCGTATCGCAAGGGCTGGGAAATCGACGTCTGACCAATCTCACGGTGCGTTCGTCCGCGGCCATGTCCAGATGAGCCGCGGATGAACGTCGACGGGGTGCGGTTCCTTCACGCGGTATCGAGTTTCGATTCTTCCTCCTCTTCAATCGTCTTGATCCGTCGCCAGACAACGACCAAACCGATCAGCGCCCCCAGAGTGATCCAGCGTCCCCATTGAAACGCGCGGTCCTCATAGTAAAACGCGATCTGGTGTTCTCCGGGAGGGACAACGATTGCCTGAAAACCAAGGTTGGCGCGATGGATGGTGGTTTGTTCATCGTCGATCTTGGCCTGCCAGTTGGCATGGAAGGACTGCGCCACGGTCAACATGGTCGGTAACGGTGTCCGGACCGAGAGTTGAATCTCGTCGCGCATCAGAAACACGTTCGTGATCGATGCGGTGGGAGCGTGTTGAGCCACGACTGACCCATCGACCACGAACACTTCCTTGGAGGGATCGAATTCCGCGGCGGTCAGGCGGGGCAGGGTTTGAGCGAGTTCCACATGAACCGGCGCGGCGCCGATCGTGACGATTGGCTTGGCGGTGGGACGGTGATGCCATTCCAAGGTGTTCTCCACGGGACTGAAGAATTCGATGCCCAAGAAATCGGCGAGGCCGGGCGGAACTTCCTGTGGTTCCGCCATCAAGGCTTGGGCGATCTGTTCCTGTTCCGGCGTCCAGAGCGAATAAAAGCCGTTCACCTTCGCCGTGCCTTCCACGAGGTTCCAGTTGTTGAACATGCTGATGCGCGTGAGGAGGAATGCGTCCTTCAACGACGCGTCCGCGTTGAAGAGATTCTGAATCTGCCGCGATTTCGACGGATGAACGCGGGTTTGGCCGGCTTGGGCGGCTTCACTGTAGGTGGCCAGAGTCGGATTGGGTTCGCGAAACCACTTGGTGTCGATCGTCGGTTGAACTGGTTGATGAGTCAGGAGATCGCCTGTGAGCGCTCCGATTACGCCGACCAGGAAGCGAAACGCCATCGAACGCGACTTGAATATTTGTAAGAGGAACACTACGGCCGCCGCACCCGCGACCACGCGCAGCCACAAGCTCTTCGTCACCACCGAGCGGGCG
>JBMYQZ010000115.1:7741-10897 GCA_049601855.1 Limisphaerales bacterium
TCGCTGCGACAACCAAATCGCGCCCGTCGCGGATCGGCGCGGCAATGCTGACAACGCCCTTTTCGTAATAGCCCCGGCTCATGATCACGCCGTCATTCTGCGCGTCCTTGATCAGCAGGAAAGCCAGCAGGCAGAGGCAGGTGGTCACGATGGTGGGGATCCGAATCGCGGCTCCTTTCGACAAGGCTCGCACTCCCAGACCAGCCAACATCGCGAAAACCACGGTGGTTACGATCACGAATTTCACCGGGTAGCGAATCATGCTTAGCGGCGGGATCTTCGCGACCAGCGAATACAGCCCCGCATCAGCACCCATGGCCAACCAGGTGGCAACCAGCAGGACACCGCCAAGGACCCAGGTCCGTCGACTGCGATCGGCGCACAAGGCGACCAGTGACAACCACAGAACGGGAACGCCCACGAAGTATGAATGCGTCCAGGCCTGCGTATCGTGGTAGAAAGCGCCGATGCCCTTGGTGCGTGTTTCATACAGCGGCGAAATGAAATTCACCCAACCATCGAAGTCCATCGCCCAGTTGTTCTCCTGCGTGACGCCAGCCCGCTCGGAGATGAGCAACAAGTCGAAGAAAGGCAGGAGTTGGATCGCGCAAAGTACCGCTACAGAAGCAACAACGATTGCCAAACGCCCGACGCTTTCGTTCAGTCTGCCTTCGACCAACCACAGCACGCCCACGAGCAACCAGGTAAAGAGAATCACTTCGGGGGCGCCGGTCAGCATCTGCATCGATCCGGCAAGGATTGCGAAGACAACATGGCGACCTCCCCTGGCCAAGGCGAGTTTCAAGGTCAACAAGACCCAGGGCAAACACCCCAAGGCCGCGATGTTGTTGGGCCACATCAGTGAGTTTTGAACGAGACCGCTGAGCGCGAAGACCAGCCCCGCAATCACTCCGGCGACATTGGATGCCGTCCAGTGACGAATGAGGAAATACATGCCCAGACCGGCGACGTAGAGATGGACGACGCAGAAGGCACTGAGCGACCAGGGCAGGGGGAAGAAAAGGTAGATCAAGCTGCCCGGATAAAATACCATCGTGTTCCATTGCGCAGCGAAGGGGATGCCGGCGTAGCTCAGCGGATTCCAAAGCGGAATTTCTCCGGACCAGAAGGCCGCCCGATGATAGTGCGCCAGCGGATAGCCAAAGACGCTGAAGTCCCGCAGCACCAAGGATGTGTTGGCGACGAGGAGGGGAAGGAAAACAAAGAAGACGAGCAGGGCGAATGCCCCCGCAAACCGTTTCGGTGAACAGCGTTCCTCCAATCCGGCCAAGGCGGACGATTCATCGGTAACGCTTGGCTCGGTCGAATTCACGCGTTCAGTTCATCGAGCAGCGACCACAGCCGGTGGGGTTGCCGGTGCAGGGCGGCAGTTCCTCGCCGCCTTCACCACCGGCGGCAAAGACGGACAGTTTTTTGGTCAACTTTACGGAACCGCAATGCGGGCAGGGGGTACCCTCCCAGTCGCTTGAACGCACCAGCACTTCGCTATCCTTCCGGCAGGAGCCGCAGCTGAATTCGTAGATTGGCATGCGCCGATCATAGAATCTTGGCCGGCCAATAGAAAAGCGAAGATCGCCGACTTATCGGACGGATCGTTTGGTTCGCTCCAGCTGATTCAACGCCCGGTTGATCACCCGCACGGTGTACTTGCCGTTGGCGTAGAGTTTCTGCCGCGGCACCAAGGCTTCGTGCATTGCCTTCACGGCTGGGCGAGCCTGTTCGTCCATCTCATCGAGCACGATGGCGGCGTGCAGTCGCTCCCACTGCTCGCCGGTCTTCAATTCGTGCTTCAGGACTTCGAGTGCGGGCTTGGCCGCTCCCATTCGCGCGAGGGCTCGGGCGGCGGCGGTGCGAACGACCGATGAATCGTCTTTCAGCAAGGCGGCGACCTGACCCTTGGCTGACCGCGCTGGCTTACCAATGTTACCGATTCCCGTGGCCGCCCAAAAGCGAACAGCTGCATCTTCATCGCTCAACGCGGTCACCAGTTTCGGCAAAGCGTTCTCGCCCGCGGATGCCTGGGCGGCGATATCCGCAACGCGCTTCGAAACGGCATCGCCATTGCCTTGCCGAAGGATTCCATAGCGATGTCCAATCTTCTTCTCCCGTTCGATGATGATCGGTTCGGCGATCAATCCGAGGTCCTTGGTTCGTTTCACCCAGGCGAGATGCTCCGCGCGCATTCGTTTCAATTGGGTCGAGAACTTGGGATCGGCGGCGAGGTTGTTCAATTCATGCGGATCTTGGTCGCAATCATACAGCTCTTCGACCGGCTTGTTCGGCGCGAAGAACATGTTCGGGATCCTGGCCAGTTTGCCGGCATCGTGGAGGGAACGCAGATCTCGCATCGTGGCACCCTTCTCCGGCGTGTTCATATATTGGTAAAAGGTTTTGAGCGGTTCGTAATTGCGGATGTACTTGAAGCGCTTGTCCCGCACCATGCGAATGATGTCGTAGCGTTCATCCATCCGATCACGCGCACCGAAAACAAAGTCACGGGGATTCGTCAGGTCTTCGCCAAGAAAGGCGCGTCCTTGCACGTGCTTCGGCACATCGATGCCCGCGAGGTTCAACACTGTTGGCCCGAAATCAATCGAGCTCACGAGTTCTTTGGTTCGCAAGCCCGGTTTGCCTTGATTGCCGACTCGTAGTTTTTCCGGGATCCGCGCGATCATGGGGATATGCGTTCCCGAATCGTAGAGCCAACGCTTGCCCCGAGGTAGACCGACGCCGTGATCGCTCCAGAAAAAGATGATCGTGTTTTCATAGAGCCCGTCTTCCTTCAACTGCTCGATCAGGTTTCCCGCCCAGGCATCCATCGCCGTGATCAGTTCATAATTGCGCTTCCAATCTTCCCGCGCCGCCGGCGTTTCAGGGTAGTAGGGTGGGAAGGTCGTGAGCTTGGCCGGATCCTGCCGCTGCGATGGCTTGAGGTCTTCGGTGACGGTCTGGTATTTTCCCGCTGAGGCAATGCCGCTTTCGTGACAGCCGGTGAAGTTGAATACAGAGAAGAACGGTCGCTTCTTGTCCTTGCGATTCCGCCAATGAGCCTTGCGCCCCGATTCATCCCACACATCTTTCGGAGTCTTGAATTGGTAGTCCTGCTTGGAATTGTTCGAAGTGAAATAGCCGGCC
>JBMYQZ010000116.1:0-10886 GCA_049601855.1 Limisphaerales bacterium
GTTGCTTCTGGATCTTGTCCTGCACCGGCCGGTGATCTTTCAGGGCGCCGTCCTGTTCCATCACCTGCAGATGCGCGTTGAACCCAAGAATCGCCTCCTGCAGATCATGATGAAATCCCGTCATCACCGAGATCACGATGATCAACACCCCCACGCCCAGCATCACGCCGATCACGGAGATCAAAGTGATGATGGAGACAAACGTCCGCTTGGGCCGCAGATAACGCAGTGCCAGCTGGAGTTCGAAGGGCAACCTCGACATCGGTCGCGAGGCTAGTCGCCGGAATCGCCGGCGACAAGTCCACACGCGCTTTCAGTCAATTGCCAAGCACTGGACTTCGTGTCACGTTCCGCGCCGCGATGCCGGTCATCCAGGTTCAGGATCTCACGAAAACCTATCGCACCTACAAGAAGCAGCCTGGCTTCATGGGTGCGCTCAAGGGCTTGGTGCATCGCGAGTACAAAGAAGTCCATGCGGCGCGGGACGTGAATTTCCAGGTTGAGGAAGGCGAACTGGTTGGTTTCCTCGGACCGAATGGCGCCGGTAAAACCACGACCTTGAAGATGCTCGCGGGCCTGCTCTACCCGACCAGCGGCTCGGCCACCGTGTTGGGCTACACGCCGTGGGAACGCCACGATGGTTACCGGCGGCAATTCGCCCTGCTGCTCGGCCAGAAGAACCAGCTTTGGTGGGACCTGCCCGCGCGCGAGTCACTGGAACTGAACGCCAAGATTTACGACATCGAGAAGCGCGACATGGAGGAGACGGTCACCGAGCTCACGGAACTTCTCGATGTGAAGGACAAGCTCGGTGTGATGGTCCGCGAGCTGTCGTTGGGCAACCGCATGAAGATGGAACTGATCGCCGCCCTGCTCCATCGACCCAGGGTTTTGCTGCTCGATGAGCCGACCATCGGCCTCGATGTGCTGTCGCAGAAAAAGGTTCGTGAATTTCTCCGCCATCATAACCGCGAACGCAAGACCACCATCATCCTCACGAGTCATTACATGGCCGACATCGAGGAACTCTGCGAGCGGGTCGTCATCATCGATCACGGCACCATCTTCTTTGATGGCAAGTTGAGCGAGGTCATCGATCGCTTCGCCGATTTCAAGCTGATCACCATCGAGTGCACGGATACGAATTGCTCCAATGCCGGCATGCTCAAGAGCTTGGGCGAAGTCGTCGAAGAATCTCCCGCCCGAATTCAACTGAAGGTCAAACGCGACCGCGTCGTGCCGGTCTGCAAACAGCTTTTCGATCAACTGCCCATCAAGGACATCGACATTGAGGAAGTGCCGATCGAGGACATCATCGGCGAAATCTTCAAACGCGGCGTAGCCTAGAGCGCGTCCTGCAGCAGTTTCTCCACCCGCGCCTGACGCGGATGCCCGGCCTGCACGGCCTTTTCGTAGTGCCGCTTGGCCAGGCCACCGGCGGGAGGTTTCGCAGTGACGTAGTGGACAGCGAGATTGTAGTGGGCGATGGCGTATTTGGGATCCAGTTTCAACGCGCGTCGAAAAGCCGTCTCAGCCGCTTTCCGTTGTCCCTTTTGCGAAAGCACAATTCCGAGATAGTTGTGCGTCTCGGCGTTTTCAGAATCCAACTCGGTGGCCCGCGCCAGTTGCACCATGGCCCCATCGAGATTGTTCTGCCGCAGCTTGACCAGGCCCATCAGCATGACGGACTTGGAATCGTTCGGATGCCCGGCGAGCACGCGATCCAGGTTCTGCTGCGCGAGCGTCAGCTTGTTGAGCTCCATCTGCACCGTCGCGAGATTGGCCAAGGTCAGGTGATCCTTCGGATTGATCTTGAGCATCTCGAGGTAATGCCGTTCGGCATCGGCAGGTTGGCCGGAGGCGTAGGCGCGCTCGGCCAGGGCATTCAATTCACCCAGTTTCTGCAAATCCACACGATGAAGTCCTGCCTGCGTCAACTGCAGCAGCGAAAGTTCCTCCGACGTATACGGAACGGCCTTGGCCTCGTAGGAAGCGAGGCGAGCCTCGAGCACGGCCAGTCGTTCGGTCTGCGCCCGCAATTCATGAGGAGCATTGGTACCGGCGCCGATCGCGTCGAGTTTCTCAATGAGGGGGGTAAGACCCGCGCGGGTGTAGCGGAGGTCTTGAACGATATTGGTGAGCTGTTGTGCCGTCACCGACCGTTGCGCCAGGTCGTCGTTCTTGACCTGCAGCCAATTGACGCGTTCCTCGACCATCCCAAGCTTGCCGGCGGCCGCTGACAATTCCGCCAGCTGTCCTTCCAACCTGGAGATTTCGTCCTTTGCCTTCTTGCGCTCTTGGATCGTCATGATCAGCGCGGACGCGCCCAGCAGCAGGCTGAGGATTCCGACACTGATTCCGAAGATTCCAGGACTTGGTTTGGTTTCACTTTCCATCTGTCATTTGCCCGGCGGACGTCCCGGCCAGGATTGGGGTTGTCGCCAAAAATCTACCTGGCGGTCGCCGTAATAGTCGCTCAACACCGTGTCGAGCACTTGGTTCGTGCGTCGTGCCGCCTCCGCCGTGCCGGGACAATTGCCGCGTCCGAGCAGTTCATCAACCACGGATTGAATGAAAGGCTGATGAACGTGCTCCGACTGATCGGAGGGATTCTCGCTAGAGCTGCCGTCTTTCGTAAGCGTGATCGGGCCGGGATCGAAACAGGGGACGGTCACCGATCCAGCAGCACCGATCACCTCCATCTGGTCCAAGGGTGGCTCGGCATTGAAGTCGAAGACGGCACTCCCTGTCACCCCGCTCTCGTGCGTCCATCTGACCTCGACAGTGTCCTCGATGTCACCAACGCCACTGCGATTCTCGGCCCTGCCCGAAACATCGCCCAGCGGTCCAAGCAGGAAGTCGATCAGGTCCAGGGCGTGACACCCCATATCCATCACAAGGCCGCCACCGGATTCGGCCGACATCACCCGCCAAGGCAGCGTGGTCCCATTGCGTTTGGATGGCTGCCTAAACCGATAGTTCACCGACTGCAAGGGACCGATCTCCGCGAACGCCGCCTGGAATTTCAAAAAACGATCCTGCGCCCGACGATAGTAGGCAACGAACAATGGTCTCCCCGCCTCCTCAAAGGCCGCGATCATCTCGTCGCATTCGCGCGTGTTCCGGGCCATGGGTTTTTCCATGAGGCAGGGCTTGCCCACAGCGGCCACCTGCTTCGCGTATTTGCAATGCGTGCCCGGAGTCGTGGCTACGTAGACCGCGTCCACATCCGGGTCGTTGATCAACTGTGCCGCATCATCGTACCACTTCGGCACGCCATGTCGTCGGGCGAAGTCTTTCGCCAAGGCACCCTTCCGGCGCATCACGGCCACAAGTTCGCTGTCCCGGGCTTTTTGAAAGCCCGGCCCGCTCTTCACCTCGCAGACATCACCGCAACCAATGATTCCCCATCGGATCGACATGCGCGCATGGAAGCGGAATGTCCGGACTTTGACAATGACCGTCCTGCCGGCATCATTTGCGCATGCGAAAGTTGTTTGCCCTGCTGTTGGTATCCGGAGCCCTGACGGCTTCCGGCGCGGACAAGTTGGACGACGAACACATCGTGAAAGGATTCGAAGATCGCTTCGAAGGTGGCGTGCATCTGCTGATGTCCAACCGCCTGCCGGTCGCGGTGACCGTGCAGGTAAACGCGAAATTGGAAAACGCCAAGGCGGACATCCCTCTGCCGGCCTTGTTCTCGCTCCAACCTCACGCGGCGATCCACGCGGTCACGGTGGAAAAGACGAAGCCCGGACGCCGTTGGAAGATGCAGTGGCGATACTCGTTCAACGTGGGAGATTACCGCGCCAAGCATGATTCCAATTTTGTGTATCACGTCCCGTTCCGCGGCCGCTTCCGTCTCACCCAGGGTTGGAACGGAAAACACTCCCACTTCGGCAGCATGAAATACGCCGTCGATTTTACGATGCCCGAAGGCACCGACATCTGCGCCGCACGGGACGGCATCGTCTCGCGCACCGTCGACAAGTACAAGATCGGCGCCAACAACCCCGCCCTGATGAACCGCGCCAACAATATCACCATCTCCCACGAAGACGGCACGGTCACGACCTACTCCCACCTGCAATTCGGCGGCGTGAAGGTCAAGGTTGGCGATCGGGTATCAGCCGGCCAGATCATCGGACTCTCCGGTAATACCGGGTTCTCCACGCAACCCCACCTGCATTTCGCCGTCATGAAATCTGTCGGGGGAACGAATCACACGTCACTGCCATTTCGATTCTCCGCGGGTATTCCAAAAGAGCGTTATTCCTACCGCGGACGCCGCCAGGGCATATTCGACCCGTTGGGGCTATCGAAAAACCATTGAATAATCCCGAATCTGAGGCAGACTAACCTCTCAACGCTGACCGGCTATCGGATCGCCCAATCGGGGATCATCGGCTGGAAGGTAACTCGAAACACTTCGCAGGACCTACTGGGTACTCCTGCAATAGGCAAACCGCCTGATCCACCGACACGTTTCACTGACGCAAAATTGCTCGGCGCGCGTGTCGCTCAACTGAAAAAGCAAAAAACCTGTTGTTATGAGTATTGAACCCACCCTCGCCTACCTCGGCTACCCCGAGGTGATCGGAATCCTCCTCGTCGTTTTGATCCTCTTCGGAGCGAAGAAACTCCCGCAACTTGCCCGCGGTCTCGGCCAAGGCATCCGTGAGTTCAAGAGCGCCACGCAGAGCGTCCAAGACGATCTGCATCGCGCTATCGAGGACGATCATCCGCCGCAGGATCCGCCCAAGCGCGACTGATCCCCTGAAATAAACCCATCCGTTTATGAAGGCAATCGCCTCGACGGGTGAACTGTGCCCGGAGTCGGAAGACTTCGGGCCGGTCAAACCCTTCCTCGATCACCTCGAGGACCTGCGGTGGCTGTTGATCCGATGCTTCATCGCACTTGTGATCAGCATGCTGCTTTGCCTTACTGCCGCCGATCAAATCATCGGCGCCGTCATGGAACCGCTGGAACAAATCCGGCAATCCCAGACGGACGAAAACACGTCCGTCCCCACCATCGAGCAACGCGGTCCCTCTTCGCCCTTCAGCGTCGCGATGAAGACCACATTCTATGGCGGCATCGCCGTCGCGCTGCCAATGCTGCTTGCTGTGCTTGGCGTCTACGTACAACCCGCACTCAAGCCGCTCGAACGAACGATCCTGTCCAAGAGCATCGCGTGGGGCATCGGCTTGTTCCTGCT
This sequence comes from Limisphaerales bacterium, assembly GCA_049601855.1. GTDB lineage: Bacteria > Verrucomicrobiota > Verrucomicrobiia > Limisphaerales > JAYPXF01. Next base: position 5,220 of record JBMYQZ010000116.1, read on the forward strand.
CGGCGCGGCAACGGCGTATTTCATCGTCGTGCCGATGATCCTCAGGGCCTCCATTCAATTCTCCGCCTGGCTCGGATTGAATTCCTCAGTCTGGTTCGTTGACGACTACGTCGGCTTCGTCCTGCGGCTCCTGCTCGGACTCGGGCTGGCGTTCGAGATACCAATCGCACTGTGGGCGGTTGTCCGGCTTGGGATCGTGGACATTGCCTCCCTGCGCCGCGCGCGACCCTACGCCATCATCGCCAACCTGATCGTGGCCGCGTGGCTGACGCCGACGGACTTCACATCCTGCCTCGCCTTGGGCATTCCGCTCCATCTGCTGTTCGAGATCAGCCTGCTCGCGATCGGATGGGGAACTAACGCTCCAACTCACGAAGCCATTGCTTCAACAAGCGACGAGCCTCCCGGTCCACGTAGTGAAAGATCCGATGGACCGTATCCTGGTAGCGATAGTCCGAATGACCGGACACCTTGCGAACCGTGAACTCACACCGATCCGTCAGCGCGAAGTATTGCCGATAAAGCTCCGCATGACGGATCGGTTTTCCGCTTTGTTTGGAGATGTAATTCGTCGACTCCAAGCGCTGGCGGCGTCCGGAGAGTCCGACGACGTTCTGCGAATCAGTGTGCAGAGTGAGTGGTGACTTGGCTCCAAATTCCTCCACGGCCCAGATTGCCGTCTGCACTTCCAGTTGGGTGGACGAAGTATCCTCAAAACGCCGATGTTGGGCACGGGCTGCAACGTCCTTTGAATCGATGCGTTTGGATTCCGTTTCCAAGAAGCCCTCCGGCACCAGCAAGGCAATCCCAATCCCAATCCCCCGCTGCGGATTCAAACTACCGTCGGTAAACAACGCCCAACTCATCGCCTGCAACTGCATCCCGTCCTTCCGGCATCCTGCCGGGAGTAAAAACGGGGCGCTTGGAATTGGGGGTTGCGAAGTCCTGCTTGAAGGTTCTCGAAACCGTTGGTTTCAGGCCGCGAGTCCGTGCTCCCGGCAGAATGCCCGAAGGACAGGGTTTCGTTGCAGATCACCATCGGCCTCCGTCAGTCGAACATCTTGCCCGGATTCAGAATCCCGTTGGGATCCACGGCTTGTCGAAATGCCTTCATCACCGCCATCGCCGGATCGCCGGCAAACTTCGGCAGGAAGTCCTTCTTCGCCACGCCGACACCGTGCTCTCCCGTGATCGTTCCACCCAGCCGAATGGCTTCGTCGAAGATTTCCTCGAAGGCCTGATGCACGCGATGCATCTCGTCGGTGTTGCGTTCGTCGGTGAGGAAGGTGGGATGCAGATTACCGTCGCCCATGTGCCCGAAGGTGCCGATCCGCAGATCGTATTTCGCGGCGACCTCATTTACGAAGCGAACCATGTGAGCCAACTCGCTCCGAGGGACCGTGGCATCCTCGAGAATGATCGTGGGAGCCAGACGCGCCAACGCGGAGAAAGCCGAACGGCGGGCAGACGCCAGCTTGGTCGCCTCGGCCTCATTCTTCGCCACGCGCACTTCCCCCGCTCCGTTGGCCTCCGCGAGTTCAACCATCTTGGCGCCTTCTTCCTCGACCGCTGCCGGATGCCCGTCGGTCTCCATCAGCAACAAGGCTTCGCAATCCAAGGGCAGCCCCACCTTTGCAAAATCTTCGACGCAATGGATCGTCGTCTTGTCCAGAAACTCCAGCGTGCAGGGAATGATCTTGGCGGCAATGATGTCCGAGACGGTCTGGGCCGCCTTTTCCATGTCGTCGAAGGTGGCGATCATGGTCTGCTTCGCCGCCGGAATCGGGATCAGTTTCAGCAGCACCTTGGTGATCACACCGAGCGTCCCTTCGCTGCCGACGAACAGATCCTTGATCGAATACCCGGCGACATCCTTCACGCATTTGTTGCCGGTGTTCATGATCTCGCCGTTGGGCAACACGATCTCGAGCCCCATGACGTAGTTGCGCGTGATGCCGTATTTCAGCCCGCGCAAGCCGCCGGAATTCTCCGCCACGTTGCCGCCGATGGTGGAAATCTTCATCGAGCCGGGATCGGGGGGATAAAACAATCCGGCTTTACCCGCGGCTTCAGCGACCTTGAGCGTGGTGACACCGGGCTCGACGGTCATCGTCAAATTGGCGGCATCCACCTCGAGGATTTCCGTCATTTGCGCGGTGCACAAGACAATGCACTCGGGTGCCGGCAAACTTCCGCCGCTCAAGCCCGTACCCGATCCCCGGGTCACGACAGGCGTCCGGGATTCATTCGCCAGACGTAGGATCTTCGAAACCTGCTGCGCATCCTTGGTAAACACCACGCAACCTGGACGCGACTTGAGCGCCGCCGTGCCATCGAAGGAATAGGGGATGAGATCTTCCTTCTTGGTCAGCACGGCCTGATCGCCGGTGATCGACCGAAGTGAGGCGATGATGTCCTTCGCAATGGCCATCGGTTCAGCGATACGGCTGATGCAGCTTCAAGGCATCCCGTTTCTTCGCCCGCATCTTCAGGTTGATCATCTCAACACCGAAGGAGAAGGCCATCGCGAAGTAGATGTATCCTTTCGGCACTTCCTTGTGAAACGACTCCATCACGAGCACGAAGCCGACGAGAATAAGGAATGACAGCGCCAGGATCTTGAGCGTGGGGCGGGCATCGATAAATTTGCTGATACTGTCGGCAAAGACCATCATCACGATCACGGCAATGATTACCGCGGTAATCATGATCTTTACGTCCTTCACCATGCCAACAGCGGTAATCACCGAGTCGAGGGAGAAGACGACATCCAACAGCATGATCTGAATCAACACCGACGCGAATGAAGGAGCCACGCGCTTGCCAGCGCTGTCTTCTTCGCCTTCGAGTTTGTCGTGAATTTCGTGCGTGGCTTTGCCGATCAGGAACAGGCCACCGACCAACAGGATGAGATCGCGCCCCGAGAATCCCCACAGAATCGGATCGGTCAGCTTCACCAGCCACGCCAGGCAGCAAAGCAACAACACACGGGTGACGAGGGCCAGCAACAGGCCGAGCTTGCGCGCCTTGCCCTGTTGATTCTCGGGCAGTTTGCTCGCGAGAATGGAAATGAAGATGATGTTGTCAATGCCGAGGACGATTTCCAGCGCCGCCAAGGTGAGCAGACTGATCAACGCCTCTGGTGTCAGGAGCCATTCCATGGCGCGGAGAATAGGGAGTGGCCCCTTTGGGGCAATGGTTTTCTCCGGATTTGCGGAGCGCGGGAATTCTTCGATGGAGGGACGAGCTTGCGAGTCCGCAAGCTCCATCTGCGATGCAAATGGTGCCGCCGAGCGTTCTTCCCTCGATTCGTCTGGAGTGACCTGCGTCCGAGATCTTCCGGAGTCAGCTCGGCTGGCCATTCATTGACAACTCTAACCGTTCGTGCGGCGTCGACGTCTGTGAGGCTACCGGGGATACGAACAGCCCTTGGTCGCCCAACTGCGCCAGACCACCATCGAAGTCGCCGTCGTCGAATCGGACGCATTCGGGCCAAGACCGATCCCATCGGCGCGGCGCATTCAGCGCTATCGCCCAACCATCGCGCTCCGCCGCACCCACCTGAGCGAAGTGCCAACCACCCAGAAGAACCAACTGGCACAACTCCAAAACACCACCCTCACCGTCCTCATGCGAAAACTCATCAACCGCTTCCATGCCATCCTGAAGAATCTTCAACCTCTGCTTGCCAGCCAATACCGTTGCTCCACCGGATACCGAAGCCCGCTCGCAGATGAAATAGATGGATGAGCCTGCGCAGTCCGCGCGTGCCGAGAAGGGAATTCAAGACGCCGGCGCAAGATGGGCCTTCAACGTGTTCTGGATAAAATAGGTCCAGCCTTCCACGCCAGCCGGGCGTTGAAATTCCGGGATCGCGTTGTCGGAGTCTGTGACCATTGTATGGGTGAGGCGGAGGGTGGTGCCGTCGCCTGCGATCAGTTCGAAGACGACGTCGGCGACGCCTTCGTACCCGTCGTAACGCCAGTCGTAGCGAATGAGTTGGTTTTCGATGACCTCGGTGATCTTCCAGCGGTGAGGGAATGCGCGGTCTTCGCAGGTGACGGTGAAAAGGGTGGTGAAACCGACTTCGGCTCTGAAGTCGGGGATGTCCTCGAAGAACCACTTGATCATGCGTTCATGGACGGTGATGGCACTCCAGACTTCGGTGGCGGGAAGGTCGAAGGCCTGCTCGATGACGATGGGTTCCTCGGTCGTCTTCATGGTGGAATCGTGCTCCTGCGGGGAGACGGTGGCAAGTGGATACCCCGAAGCGGACGGGATCGGCGGGATTCACCACCGGAAGCAGGCTCGTCCCTCCACTCCGACTGGGAATCGGTCAGGAACTCGCTGCATCCAGTCGGTTGCGGACGATCTCGAGGATGGCTTTTCTGGTGAACGGCTTCGGGACGAAGTTGACGCCCATATCCAGGTCGCGGCCTTTCTCGACGAACTCGGCACTGTAACCGCTCATGTAGATGACCGGGAGATCGGGGCGTGCGGCGGTGAGTTCCTGGGCGAGTTCGAAGCCGGACTTGCCGCCGGGCATCACGAGGTCGGAGACGAGGAGGTCGATGTCGAGTTTGTGCAGATTCCAGAGTTGCTCGGCGGCTTCGGCGTTCTCGGCTTCGAAGACGGTGTAGCCGACGCGTTCCAGGGTGCGGCAGACGAGGCGGCGAACGGCGGTTTCGTCTTCGACGACGAGGACGTTTTCATTGCCACCGAGGTTTTGTTCGTTGGCAACGATGACGGCGTCTTCGTGTTCCGCCATGGGGAGGTAGACGCTGAAGGTGCTGCCCTGGCCGACTTTCGAGTCGACGTCGATCCAACCACGGTGCTGACGTGCGATGCCGTAGACCGTGGCGAGTCCGAGGCCCGTGCCTTTGCCTACTTCCTTGGTGGTGAAGAAGGGCTCGAAGATGCGCTTGAGGGTTTCCGGATCGATGCCGTCGCCGGTGTCTTCGACGCTGAAATAGACATGAGCTCCGTCGCGGCCTACGACGTGTTTCTTCAGGTCTTCCTGGCTGATTTCGACGATGCCGGAACGGATGGTGAGAGTGCCCTTGCCGGCCATGGCGTCCCGGGCGTTCACGACAAAGTTGACGAGGACCTGGTCGAGCATGCCGGGGTCGGCGAAGACCGGAAGTTCCTCACCGGCGAAACTTGAATGGACGGTGACGCCTTCGCCGAGGAGTCGCTTCACCATCTTGAGACTGCTGGAGAGGATGGTGTTGAGGTCGGAGATGCGAGGCTGCATCACCTGCTTGCGACTAAAGGCGAGGAGTTGCCGCGTGAGATCAGTTGCACGGTTGGTGGCATCGCTGAGTTCACCGCTGATCTCAGTGAGTTCTTCGTCGTCCTTGCCGACGTCTCTCAGGATGTCGCAGTTGCCGCGGATGATGGTGAGGAGATTGTTGAAGTCGTGTGCGACGCCGGCAGCGAGCTGGCCGACGGCCTCCATCTTTTGGGATTCGCGGAGCTGATCCATCAAGGCGAGGCGTTCGGTAACGTCCTGGAAGATGAAGAGCAGGCATTCCTCATCGTCGATGTCGATGGCCTCGACCGAGAGCAGGACGTAGCGGGCCTTGCCAGAGGCGGAGCGGAGTTCGCAGTCGATGGCGCGGACGGAGTCGTGGGCGGCGATCTGTTTGTCGATGCGCTCCAGCAGGC
>JBMYQZ010000117.1:0-10769 GCA_049601855.1 Limisphaerales bacterium
GTGGTCGAGTTCGGCGATGGTATCCGCGTACAGATCGTCGGGAGTTTCAGGGGTGAAGAAATCGTCCGAGGCGGCCAGCGGTTTGTGCGGCATCGCATGCGGGAGATAGACGAAAAGCGGTTGCTCCTTGTGCCGTTTGATGAAGTCGATGGTGAGATCGGTATAGCGCTGCGAAAGGTTCGACTGAATCACCGGGTATTCGATCACCTCCTCGTTGCGAATCATCTGCACCGGGAACATGTCGTTGGAGTAGAGAATACCGACGTATTCATCGAAGCCCTGCGTACGGGGCAGCCATGGTTTCTTGTGCCCGAGATGCCATTTGCCAAACGCGGCTGTGGCGTAGCCTTGCTCCTTAAGCAATTCGGCTATTGTGACCTCTGACGAATCAAGACCGAAGTTGGAGAGACCCACATCCGGCGCCGGATTGCGCACCAGACCGTGGCGAAACGGGTAACGCCCGGTCAGCAAGGTCGCCCGCGAAGGTGCGCAATAAGGCGTCGGCACGTAGAAGCTCGTCATCATCGCGCCCTCCGCTGCCATACGATCGAGATTCGGGGTCTTGAAGGGGGACTCGTTGTAGAAGCAACCCACGTCGCCATAGCCGAGATCGTCGGCGAAGATGACGATGACGTTGGGCTTGGAGTCCGCCGCCGGCATATTCAATCCGGCAAGCGCGACGAGGATGAGAAACGTGACTCGGTGGTGCGTGTTCATCGGCGGCGATACAAGCACACTGTCGCGGGCGGCGCGACCTCAGGGTCGCTTGCACTCGGAGGGCTGAGTTCGGTCTCAATACGACAGGTTCGCTCCAAAGTCCGGAGTTTTGCCTGCCTTCACCTCTTGGGTCCATCGATCCAGACTTCCCCCGCCCATCATCCAGAACTTTCGGCAGAGTTCGAAATACTTCAGTACAGTGTCGCGTTCACCTTTGGCGAGAAGTTCCCTGGCCAATTGCATGTTGGGACCAAAAGAGTTCATCTGTGGGGACCCTTCGCTGTCGGCCGAGGCCAGCAGTCGTTTCTTGGCTTCTGCGACATCGCCCTTGGACAACGCGATGCGACCCAGTACGTGATTTGCGACCTGGACTGCGTTGCCGTAATTCCAGTCGTCTTGGTATTTCGGAGCGAGTTTTTCAAGTTCTTCGGCCAACTTGATGGCATCCCTCGTTTTCCCCGCGGCGAGCGCATTCTTGGCCGCGCCGTTGAGGGCGTAGAATCGTTCATTCTCATTCTTGGCAACGCTCAGATCACCTTCAATCAACCTTGTGGTTCGCTTGTCCTCCTCGTCGGAAACGAAACACCCGACCAATCCAAATCCCAGACCGATGGCGATCAACGAAATCGTCATGCCGCCGAAGCCGGCATATTCGCGGACCCGTTCCCATCCTTGATTGATATTCATACGTCGTGAATATCACGAACGATCCGGCCGGCAATCATCAAAAGGCAACGATACAGAAAACCGTAAATCCTGTGTAGCCGGCCAACCGCCAATACCAGGGCAGTGATCGCCGATAGAGGGATACGGCCATCCAGCCCATGAAACCATAGACCAAGACCTGACGGCCGTAGTGGCCCACCAAGCCGAGTTTTGGAACACCTGAGGTCGGATCGATTGTCGGAATGACGGTCTGGAGGAAGACAAGAAAGGCCAGGATGATGGTCAGGATCATGAACTCGATGTATCCCGGCAGAACTTTCCAGATGTTCTCCCGTTGATAGAGCAACCGGCTGCCATAGGTCGTTCCCAACATCACCGGCACCGTGCAGATGAGCAGGGAGATGGCCATGGAAAACAACAAGTGTACCGGGACGTTGTAGACGCCATCGTAGAAGACCCGGTAGGCCAGGGTGTTGGCTTGTTCGTCACCGTTCAATTCACCCAGCCCGGGATAGGTTTGAATCAGAGACTCCTTCGCCCGCTCGGAATCCCTTGCCTCTCCGAACGCGGCGTGGGTCAGCACGCGGACGACTTCCCGGCTCGGTTTGTGGGTGGTGGCCATTCCCCCGAGCCCGACATAGGCCGTGAACAGGGTGATGGACATCAGCGTGGAGGTGACCAAGGCCATCACCATCGCCTCACTGCCGTTCCGTGGTCGTGTCAACAGGGCGACCAAGAAACCGGTGCAGGTCAGTGTGGCCAGCGTCCCCAAGGTGGCCAACAGCACGGGAAGTCCTTTCGAACCGGATTCATTTTGAAACACCAACGACCGACCGATCGGAAGATCCGCCTTTAGCTTTTCGTAGATCTCCGTCGGCGGATACTTCACCACGTCGTTATTGCTGTGCATGTAGCTCAAGCAGAGCGCGAACACGATGCCGGCCAAAATTCCGATGACCCCGGCGCCGAGAACGGATCGCACGTTTGCGACCAAGGCCTGGGTCAGGGCGCTGCCAAGGGACGGTGGTCGGACGGAGACCGGGTTGCCGTCCGCCCAATTCTCCAGATCGTCCGCCAACGCGGCGGCGGACGAGTATCGTTGGTCCGGATCTTTATCGAGGCACTTGAGACAGATGAGCTCCAGGATGCGGTCGATGCCGGAATCGAGATCGCGCGGACGGGTCACCTCCTCGTTGAGTACCTGCATCATGGTCTCCACCGGCGAATCGCCCTTGTGCGGAGGTTTACCAGTGAGTGCCTCGTAGAGGATGGCGCCGATCGAGTAGATGTCGGCGGCCGTGGTTATCTCTTTATTTGCAGCTGCCTGTTCCGGCGGCATGTAGGCCGGCGTTCCCACGACCGCGCCGGTGTGAGTCAGGTCACTCTCGGTCTTGATCTGTTTGGCGAGCCCAAGATCGGACACCAGCGGATTGGCATCTTCATCGAGGAGGATGTTGGCCGGCTTAAGGTCGCGGTGCAGAATGCCGCGTTGATGGGCGTGATGCATCGCGCGGGCGATCTTGGTGATCAGTCGCACGACCTTTTCCCGATCCTTCCGCAGTTCCGACAACCTCGCCGCCAGCGAACCGCCCTCGATGAACTTCATCGAGAAATAGTGTTGCCCCTCGTGTTCACCAATGTCGTAGATCGGCACGATGCCGGAATGATCGAGATTGGCCGCCGCCTCGGCTTCCTGATGAAAACGCCGGACATCCGCCTCGGAGGCGAACTGTCCGCTCAGGATCATCTTCAGAGCGACGGTGCGGTTCAGTGTCTTGTGCCGCGCCTTGTAGACGACGCCCATGCCGCCGCGGGCGATCTCCTCCTCGACGTCGTAATCGCCGATCGTCTCGACCTTCCGCATCCGGATCTCGGGCTTCTGGTTGCTGGCGCCGGAATCGATCGTGTCGTCCAGTTCGGGCTTCGACGTCGCCAACGGATCATCCGTACGCTTGGAGTCAATGGTTTCGTCGTCGTCGTCGTCGGCCTCGGCGGGACTACAGACAAAGGAAGTTCAGCTTAGAAGTTTTCGCGTGCCATCTCATGGCCTAGGCTGAACCCATGAATCTCAGAACCCTGCTGCTATTGCTGGTAACGATTGGCGCGGTCAAGTCGGCTGACAAGCGACCCAATATCCTCTTTATCTACACCGACGATCATTCCCATCGGACGATCAGTTGTTATCCGGAAGCGTATCCATTCGCGAAGACACCGAACATTGACGCGCTGGCGAAGAACGGCGTGCGTTTCAAATACGCCTACATCGGCACCTGGTGCATGCCTTCGCGGGCATCGTTGCTGACCGGGCATTACCAGCACGGGATTGAGTCGATGCGGATGGTCGGGAAGTATCCCGGCAGCGAATACGATCCGGACAAGTGTCCGTTTTGGCCCAAGGCGTTTCGCGCCAACGGTTATCAGACCGCGCAAATCGGCAAGTGGCACACGGGAATGGACACGGGCTTTGGCCGCGATTGGGATTACCAGATCGTCTGGAACCGTCCTCGTCATCCTTCCAACGCCGGCAATTACTACAAGGACCAGATGATCGAGTTCAACGGCGGCAAGGCGAAGATGGTGAAAGGTTACACCACCGACAATTACACGAAGTGGGCCGTCGAGTACCTCAAGGGCGAGAAAGGGAGGCAGAAAGACAAGCCGTGGTATCTCTGGGTTTGCTACGGCGCTGTGCATGGTCCGTTCACGCCCGCCAAGCGACATCTCGAGGCTTATCCGGATCTGAAGATTCCCGTGCCGAAAGACATTTACCCGCCGCGGCAGGGCAAGCCCGCCTGGGCCAGTGCCTACAACAAGTGGTTCAAAGGTGAGGACGGTCAACCGCACAAGAAAGGCCGCAAGCGGGCCACCGGTGAAATGGCGCCGGGCAGCGGAATCCACGGCAGCGATCTCAATGCCTGGGTCCGCCAATACCACCAGGGCGTTCGCGCGCTGGACGAATCAGTTGGCACGCTCGTCCAGACGCTCAAGGACACGGGTCAGTACGACAACACGTTGATCGTGTTCACATCCGACCAAGGATTTGCGTGGGGGCAACACGGCATGCAGAACAAGGCGGCCGCCTACGATGCCGCGATTCGTAGTGCGCTTATCTTTTCCATGCCGCGCAGTCTTCCTTCCGGCAAGGTTTGCAACACGCCGGCGGTCGGCCCGGACTTGATTCCGACCTTCTTCGATTTCGCCGGAATTGATCTGCCGTGGAAGATGCACGGGAGCTCGCTTACGACGCAGCTCGCGTTTCCCAATGCCGTTCACCCTCGTTCGGTCATGATGGTGAACACGCAGCGAATCTACGGATCCGACACCGATCAAATTCCCACCGCGGAAGACAAGCTGTACTTCAGCGGCGGCATTCCCTGGTGGGTCTCGCTCCACGATGGCCGCTACAAATACGTTCGCAGCATGGTGGAGAATGAGATTGAGGAACTCTACGACCTGCAAAGTGATCCCGAGGAATTGAACAACCTCGCGCTTGCGGCGGCGCATGGAAATCGCCTGAAGCAGATGCGCGCCGGCACGCTCGCGGAGCTCAAACGCACGGACGCGGGTTTCGCTGACAAAATGCCGCCGGTGAAGACGAAGTTTCGGTAGTCAGGTGCTCGATCGGCTTTCCTTTTCGGGCGAGCGAAGCCCGTCCTTCCGGCATCTTGCCGGGGGCACTGAACTGTGGATCGCACCTTACGGTAGCGAAACCCCGTTTACTTGATTCTATCTGTTCGGTCCGAGCAGGCCTTGCGGAGACTCCCGGAAGATGCCGGAAGGACGGTCAACGGCCCGATCTACGGGTGCCCGGAACAGGCATCGGTAGGTCCCAGCGCACCTTGTAGAGACGTGCGTTCGGCAGCCGTATGGGTTCGCGATCGACGAACCGAATCTGGTCGCTCCACCAAGTGGTCTTCGTCCCCTGGTGATAAACCACCCCGCCGGTTTTCGGATCGCGATCTACCGACTTCACCTTGGTGTGCGCCCCGATGCTCGGGTGGGCGGTGAATAGTCCCTGATCACGATCAAAGAGAAGAACTTGCGTACTCGACGTGGCGTAAAGCTTCACCTCATCGCGCACCGAGAGATCGTGCCCACCCGGGGACGGCAGCTTCCATCGCTGCTTCACGGACCATCGGCCTTGTGCCTCGGTTTGAATCCGCAGCAGATCATCGGTGCCCAGAGCCCACAGGCAGTTGCGCTTGGCGTCCCACACACTTCCATGCGCGCCCGGCAGTGGAATCTTCTGGCGCGGCGCAGCGGGCCGGCGTTTGTCCATCACGTCGTAAAACTGCAACTCATCGCCCCCGTGACTCGCTGCCACCGCGAGCTGATTTCCGGGCAAGAGGCAGGCGCTGTGCGCATTGGGGGCCTGCGCCAAGAAGAGGCACTTTTTGGTCTCACGATTGATCAATGCGACACCGCCGGAAGAGGAAGTGATCAACAAACGGTCGCCGGCATAGGGTTTGCACTCGTCGGTTGAGCGAAATCGACCGTGCATGTCGTCGGGGATGGATGGTGAATCGGAGGCTTGCCACTGCCATTTGGGCTTATTCGGCTTGGCCGGATCGAACAGCCGAACCTGGGCGCCGCCACAGGTAATCAAATCGGCGCCAAATACGTTCAGCGCGGCGAGGAGCAGGGTGAGTGCACAGGTTTTCATCGAAAAGCGAGGATATGGTCGGACGTGCGGATGTAGAGAGTGTCTTCATCCATTGCCGGAGTGGCGGGGACCGCTTGCTTGAGGTTGATCTGGTTCACGACCTGGAACTCGTCGCCGGCCTTGACGATCGAGATCTTGCCGCGGGATGAAACGAGATAGATGTGTCCGTTGGCAGCGATGGGTGAAGGGCTGTATTGCCCCGGCGCATCGAGTCGCTCGCGGTAGAGCACCTTGCCGTCCTCGGTATCGACACTACTCAACACGCCTCCGGCGCGGACGAGGTAGATCCGCCCCTGATAATACAACGGTGACGGAATTTCCGGAATGCCCGTCCGCAGATTCCAGTCCACGTGACTCTCGGTGATGTCACCTCGACCACCCGGTCGCACGGCCGTGAGATTGGGGCGTCCGCGTCCGACCATCATGTCGGATATGAACTCCTCCTTCGTCCAGAAGCCGTCGCGATTCTTGTCCCGCCATCCGAAAAGACCGTGCTGGCGCTTGAGTCGTTGCTTGGGATCTTTCGGTAACGGCATGCCAAAGCCCGGGTGACCAATTGGCAGCTCGGGGCGGAAAGGAATCGTGAAGTTCTTGGTAATCTCATCGCGCCCGACGCGGCCGTCACCATTCTTGTCGAAGGGCTTCACCGCTTCCCAAAACGGCAGAGGATCCACCTTCTCTTCGCCCCAGCCACCTTGGCGGGAAGCGGAGAGATAGATTCGGCCATCACCGATCACGGGAGTTGCGATCGTCTCACGGGAGAAACCGTTCACGTACCATTCCTCCGTTCCGGTCCAGGCGTCATAGCCGTACGCGCGGCCGTTGCCAAAGACCACCAGTATCGTTTCTCCCTTTTGTTTCCAGAGGACAGGCGTCGACCAGCCGCTGCGGTTGTAGGGTCGTTGCGTCTCCCAATTCGAACGGCCGGTCTTCTTGTTCACGGCGATAACCTTGGATTGACTCAATCGGCTCTTGGGCAGATTGGCGTCGTTGTCGAGCACGAGGTAAAGCAGGTCGCGGTTCACGATCGGGGAGGTGGACATTCCATACATGCTCTTGGGCGTGGGGATGCGGCGTCGCCATTTCTCCTCGCCATCGTGGGCGTAGCACACCAGGCCGTAAGATCCGAAGTAGACGTAGATTCCGTCCGCATCGACGCAGGGTGTTGAGGCCGCCGGGCTACTTGCCTTGTGAACCCGCGCCAGCGGCATCTCCGATAGTTGACGTTTCCAACGCATCTTGCCCGTGGCCGCCTCGAGCGACAGCGTCGTGAGCCTACCGTTCTCCATCCCGGTCAGATAAAGGCGACTCTCCCATACGACCGGAGAAGAATGGGCGCCGGGCACGGCCGCCTTCCAAGCCGGTTTGTCCGGAGAGAACTTCACCGGTGGCTCAAACCCGGGGGCGGTACCTGAACCGTTGGGGCCACGAAACTGATTCCAATAGACAGGTTCTGCGGCAGCAGACACCGCGATCGAGGTGATTAGAAGCTGACGAAGCATGGTTGTGGGCGGGGAGATTGTCGGTTTGCAAAGCCCGAGTCCATTCCGGAAACTCGCGCCCATGGTTTCGGCAGTCATCGTGGCGGCGGGTCGCGGAACGCGAATGGGGATCAACGTGGACAAGTTGTTCATGGAGGTCGCCGGGCGTCCGATCATTGCGCATACGTGGGAGAAGTTCGACCGGTCGGCGACCATCAACGAGATCATCCTGGTGGTGCGGGACGGGATGCAGCCGGAGTTCGAGCAACTGGCTTCGGAGAACGGATTTTACAAGGAGCATCACATCGTTTCCGGGGGGGCGGAGCGGCAGGATTCGGTCTGGAACGGAATCAAGGCCGTGAGCGAGGGGACGGAGATTATCGCGATTCACGACGGGGCGCGGCCCTGTGTGACGGAGGAGATCATCCGTGATTGCGTGGAAGCGGCCCGTGAAATTGGGGCGGCGGTGGCGGCTTCTTTGGTGACTGATACGATCAAGGAGACCCATCCGAACGGTACGATTGCCGAGCATATCGATCGCTCCAAACTGCGGGCAGTGCAGACTCCGCAGACCTTCCAAGCCGACGTCATTCGCAAGGCCTTGGGCGTGGTGCAGGAACGGGGCATTGCGGTGACCGATGACACCGCGGCGTGCGATTACATCAATCAGCCGGTGAAGCTCGTGGAGTCCACCACGCCGAATATCAAGGCGACCTCGCCGGAGGACATTCCCTACCTCGAGTTGTTGCTGAAGAAGTAGGCCATGGTTGCCAGGGTGACACTTGAAATCGCGTTGCGGAGGGAATTCGACTACGCGATTCCCAGTGAGCTGGCAGGCCAGATCGATGTCGGCACGCGGGTGCGCGTGCCCTTTGGGAATCGGGAAGTCTTCGGGGTGGTCACCGCGTTGGTGAAGGAATCCACCCAGACAAATCTGCGCTACATCGTGCGCGCGGTCGGGGTGAAGTCACTGATCACGCCGAAGGTCCTGGAGTTGGCGCGTTGGATTGCGGATTACTATTGCTGCGCGCCGGAGACGGCGTTGAAGAGCGTTCTCCCGACCGCGGTGCGGACGAAGGAGAAGGGGTTCAAGGAGCAGCTCTTCGTGCGCATGCTCCCCGTGAGCGGCGATCATCCCAAGCTCACCAAACGCCAACAGGAGATCTACCAGATCCTGGAAGAACATCGCGAATTGCCGATGACCGGTCTCTGCAAGCTGGCCGAATGCACGGCGGAAACGGTGCGGCGCTTGGAGGACAAAGGTATGGTGACGATTTCCACCGAGGTCAGCGAACGCGACCCGTACGCGAACGAAGTGATCGGGCGGACGGAGGATTTGAAAATGAACGGTGAGCAAGCCGTGGCGCTGGAGCGGATCCTGCAAGCGATGGCTGGTCCTTCCGGCATCTTGCCGGGAGCACCAAACGTGTCGCCCACACAAGCCGCTAACGAAACCCCCTTCTTCGACCGAGACGCAGAGACGGAGAAACACCAGAACCGTCTTCCTCACTGGGAGCAGCATGGAAAGATCCATTACGTTACCTTCCGACTGGCCGACTCAGTCTCCCAGGAGCGCGCGCTTCAGTGGCGTGAAGACAAGGACATCTGGTTGAAACAACATCCGAAGCCGTGGTCCAAGGAAGTCGCGCGCCAGTACAATCAGCGATTCACCCTCAAGATGGAGGAACTTCTGGACGCTGGCTACGGAGCATGTGAGTTGGCGCGGCCTGAGATTGCGAACCTGGTCGCTGAGGCACTGCGCTACTTCGACCGGCAAAACGGTGAACGCGAACCGCGCTACGAACTCGGCGAATTTGTGGTCATGCCAAACCACGTGCACGTGCTGGTGAAGCCCATCGAAGGGTATGGATTGTCCTCCATCATTCAGTCTTGGAAGTCGTTCACGGCGACGAAGATCAACGGGAAGCTCGGATTGAAAGGAGCGTTCTGGAAGGATGAGAATTTTGATCATGTGGTTCGCAGCGAAGAGTTCCTGACGAAATACGAGGAGTATATTCGGGAGAATCCTGGGAAAGCCGGGCTGGCGCCCACGTCGTTTGTTCTGGGAGAGGGGAGTCTGAGGAAGGAAATGGATGCTGCGGCGCGAGCAGAGGCTTCATGCTCCCGGCAGGATGCCGGAAGGACGGATCGCGGTGCGCATGACGATGGACCGCCAAAACCTTTCGTCCTGCATGGCGTGACCGGCAGCGGGAAGACGGAGGTGTATCTGCAGGCCATAGCCAAGGCCTTGGAAAGCGGGAAGGGGGCGATTGTTTTGGTGCCGGAGATTTCGCTTACGCCGCAGACCGTGGAGCGGTTCAAGTCGCGGTTCAGTCACGGGCCATTGCGGACCTTGGTGGCGGTGTTGCACAGCCATCTGTCAGCCGGCGAGCGGCATGATGAATGGCACAAGATCCGGCAGGGACGGGCGCGGATTGTGATCGGCGCGCGGTCGGCGATTTTTGCGCCGGTGGATCCGCTGGGCTTGATCATCGTGGATGAGGAGCA
This sequence comes from Limisphaerales bacterium, assembly GCA_049601855.1. GTDB lineage: Bacteria > Verrucomicrobiota > Verrucomicrobiia > Limisphaerales > JAYPXF01. The sequence goes on from JBMYQZ010000117.1 coordinate 10,036, forward strand.
TGAGCATTCGTACAAGCAGGAGGAATCGCCGCGTTATCATGCGCGGGATGTGGCCGTCGTGCGCGGCGCACGGGAAAAGGCGGTGGTGGTGCTGGGGTCGGCGACACCGTCGATGGAGAGTTTCTACAACGTCAAGAAGGGGAAATACGAATTACTGGAACTGACCGAGCGGGCGGATGACAAGAACATGCCAATTGTGCGCGTAATGGATATGCGCTCGGAAGCGCGCAAGGAGAAGGGGCCGCCGATCTTTTCGCCGTCGCTGAAAGAGGCCATCACTCAGCGTCTCGAGCGCAAGGAGCAAACGATTCTTTTTCTAAATCGGCGTGGTTACTCGACATCGTTGCAATGTCCGGAATGCGGTTATGTTGCCGAGTGTCCGAATTGTAGCGTGTCGCTCACGTATCATCGGCGCGAGTCGAAGATCGCCTGTCACATTTGTGGGCTGGAACAACCGGCGCCGCGGGTTTGTCCGGAACAGAAGTGCGGCAATCCGGCGATTCGTTATGCCGGCCTGGGGACGGAGAGGGTAGAAGAAACGCTGGGCAAACTGTTTCCCAAAGCGCGCATCCAGCGAATGGATTCGGATCTGATGAAACGCAAGGATGACTACCGTAAGGCGCTCAATGATTTCAAGGCGGGCAAGACGGATATCCTGATCGGCACGCAGATGATCGCCAAGGGACTGCATTTCGAGAATGTGACCTTGGTCGGGGTGATTCATGCGGACCTGG
>JBMYQZ010000118.1:0-10766 GCA_049601855.1 Limisphaerales bacterium
GGGGACTCACCCGCAACCTGATCATGGTCGCCGGAGTCATCGGTGGGCTATTGTTGTTCATCCAAGGTTTCCTCCGGATCTATTCCCCGCTCCTGCGATTCTTTCTCGCCCACAAGATCACCTTTCTCACCCTGCCCACCGCGCTGATGTTGTTCGGTGTCCTGGTCTGGCTGGGCTTCGATCTCGTGTTCGGCTGGGTGCCGCAGAAGGTGAAAACGTTCGCCCCCGTTTCATGGGTCGCCCACAAGTTCCCCGGTCTCGGAAAGGAGTTCATGCCCAACCTCGACGAAGGCGCCTACCTCTTCATGCCCACCACCATGCCGCATGCCTCGATCGGCGAGGCACTGGACGTATTGCAGAAACAGGATCTCGCGATGCAGACCATTCCCGAGGTGGACCTGGTCGTCGGCAAACTCGGCCGCGCCGAAAGCCCGCTCGATCCCGCGCCGGTGTCGATGTTCGAGGCCGTCATCAACTACCGGCCGCAATTCCTGATTAATCGCAACGGCAAGCGCCTGCGTTTCAAATTCGATCCCGGCGAAAACGATCTCTTCCGCAATGAAGCCGGCCAACCGCTTGAAGCCACCGATGGCAAACCCTACACCGTGCGAGGAAAGTTTGAGCGCGACACCGATGATCAATTGATCCCCGATGAAGGAGGCGCACCCTTCCGCCTTTGGCGCCCCGCTCTCGATCCTTCACTCAATGAAGGACGAAGTCCGTGGCCCGGTATCCGCAAACCGGACGACATCTGGGATCGGATCATCGAAGTAACAAAGATTCCCGGCACCACCTCCGCACCCAAGCTGCAACCCATCGCCACCCGCATCGTGATGTTGCAAAGCGGCATGCGCGCACCGATGGGCATGAAGGTCCGCGGCCCCGATCTTGAGACCATTGAGAAAGTCGCTCTCGAGTTGGAAGCCCTCTTGAAGCAGGTTCCCTCCGTCTCCGCAGACACCGTCGTCGCCGATCGCATGGTAGGCAAACCCTACCTCGAGATCGACATCAACCGCGAGTCCATCGCCCGTTACGGCCTTCACATTCAGGAGGTGCAGGAGGTGATCGAAATCGCCATCGGCGGCAAGACCCTCACCACCACCGTCGAAGGACGCGAACGCTATCCCGTCCGCGTGCGTTACCAGCGCGAACTCCGGGATTCGATCGAAGCTCTCGACCGCATTCTCGTGCCAGCAAAGGACGGCTCACAGATTCCCCTGACGCAATTGGCTGACATCCGCTACCACCGCGGCCCGCAGGTGATCAAAAACGAAGACACCTTCCTCACCGGCTACGTCGTCTTCGACAAACAGGACGGATTCGCCGAAGTCGATGTCATCGAACACTGCCAGGCCTTCCTCAAAGCCAAGATTGACGCCCGCGAATTCATCGTGCCGAAAGGTGTCAGCTACCGTTTCGCCGGCAGCTACGAAAACCAGGTCCGTGCGACCAAGAAACTGATGTACGTCGTTCCGATCGCGCTGTTCGCGATCTTCATCATCCTCTACTTGCAATTCCGAAGCAGCATCACCGCGTCGCTGATCTTCACCGGCGTCTTCGTCGCCTGGTCCGGTGGCTTCCTGATGCTCTGGTTCTACGCCCAACCCTGGTTTCTCGACTTCAGCGTCATGGGCATGAACCTGCGCGAACTCTTCCAGGCCCAACCGATCAACCTCAGCGTCGCCGTCTGGGTCGGTTTCCTCGCCCTCTTCGGCATCGCCACCGACGACGGCGTCGTGATGGCCACCTACCTCGACCAATCCTTCAGGAAGAACAAACCACAGGATCGAGAAGCCATCCGCGCCACGGTCCTGGAAGCCGGCAACCGCCGCGTCCGCGCCTGCCTGATGACCACCGCCACCACCTTGCTGGCTTTGCTCCCCATCCTCACCTCTACCGGCCGCGGCTCCGACATCATGATCCCCATGGCCATCCCCACCTTCGGCGGCATGACCGTCGCTCTCCTCAGTATGTTCGTGGTCCCCGTGCTTTATTGCTGGGCGCAAGAATGTCGGGCAAGATTCTCCACCTCCGAATAAATCATGAAACGTACCCTCGCCCAATTCGCGATCTCCGTCTCGCTCCTCTGTTCCTCAGCGCTCCACGCCTCTGCGGCTGAGGTATCGATCCGTCGAACGCCCAAAGATGGACGCCAGCCTCGCGTTGAAACCGGCAAGGACGGAACCGCGCACCTGATCTATTTCAAGGGTGATCCGAGGAATGGCGATGTGTTTTACGCGCAGCGTAGGACGGGGCAGTCCGAGTTTGGTCGGCCGATCAAGGTGAACAGCCGGCCGGGCAGTGCGGTGGCGGCGGGGACAATTCGTGGGGCGCATCTGGCTTTGGGCAAGAACGATCGCGTGCATGTTGCGTGGATGGGCAGCGGTAAGACGGCACCACATTCGCCCAAGAGCAAACATCCACTGCACCCGATGCTTTACACGCGAATGAACGATGCCGGGACGGGTTTCGAGCCGGAGCGTAATCTCGTGAATTACGCCTGGGGACTCGATGGTGGCGGTTCTGTGGCGGCGGATTCCAAGGGCAACGTCTACGTCTTCTGGCACGCGGATCCAACCTTGAAGCCGATGAACGAAGCCGGCCGTTCGGTGTTCATGACAAAGTCGACGAATGACGGAAAGGATTTCGCCCGCGAGGAGAACATCGTGGAAGAAGCTTTCGGCGCCTGCGGTTGTTGCGGCATGAAGGCCTTTGTGGATTCGGGCGATCGCGTGTTCGCGCTCTACCGCACCGCGAGTCGCGGCAGCCGGGATATGAATGTGCTCTTCGCGCCACCCGGCGGCCGCACGTTTGTTGCGTGCACCGTGAACCGCTGGAAGCTGGAAGCCTGTCCGATGAGCAGCTCGAATTTCGGAGAAACGAAGGCGAACGTCCTGTTTGGCACCGAGCGCGCGGGAAAGTTGTTCGTGAACTCGTTCGATCGAGAATCGGCCCGACTCAATCGGACCGTCGAGTTGACACTCGGCCGACGCGCCAAACACCCGGCGATCGCGGTGAATTCCAAGGGTGAAATTCTCGTGGCGTGGCAGGAAGGCGCGAGTTTCCACACAGGTGGCACCCTGCACTACCAGACCTTCGACGCGAGCGGCCAAAGCACGTCCCGACCACAACGCGTGGGGAAAGTGCCCAAGTTCAGTCTGGCGTCTGTTTATGCGGATCCGGAGGGGCGTTTTGGAATCCTCTATTGAGCCATATACTCCAGTTGAGCATCCGCGATCCCGGATCGAGAAACGGCGCAGGTCATCAGGAAGAAATACTGTCCACGATCCACGACATCGCCCGCTACCAAATCGTGGAAATGTGCATGATCTTGGGCTTCGCCGGCATCTCGGCGCCGTGCTATCGCTGGTTTCTAGGACGTATGAATCGGACGGCGAAAACGCTTTGACAAAAAACTATTACACGAGATTGTGTAATCAATGTCTCCCCGAAGAAAGTCGCGGTCGCTTCCGGTGTTTCCGGACAAAACCGTACCGGAAGATCGCCCCTTGTTGTCGCCCAACCAGGCAGCGGATCTCATGGACTTGTTCAAGATCTTCGCCAGCGATACCCGCCTGCGGCTGTTGCATGCCCTGGTTCGCGAAGGCGAGATGTGCGTGACGGATCTGGCGACGGCGGTGGGCATGAAGCCACAGGCCGTTTCCAACCAGCTCCGCCGGCTGGTGAACCGCGATATACTCACGACGCGAAGGGACGGGCTTAATGTCCACTACCGTATCAACGATCCCTGCGTGTCCGTGCTGCTCGAGCGCGGTTTGTGTCTCATCGAATGCTGCCCCGAATGAAAGGAATCATGAAGCCTATCCTCTGCCTTGTGTTAGCTCTGTTCGGCGTGAATCACTCCGCCACCGCGCAACCCGAAAGAACCCTGCAACTTCGCGTCGCCAACACCGGTGGCCAAAAGCTCGAAGTGAACGCGCGTCCCCGGGCGGAAATCAATCAGAAGCTGTTCGTGGACACTACTGGACTTCGTCTGTGGATCCATGGTGCGCAAACGCTGACGAAGATTCGCACGTGGATTGCCCAACCGGCTTTTGCCCGTCGGTTGGTGGTGGAGCAGCTCGACACCAAGCTGCGCGAAACCGGTGTGCAGCCGGACATGATCCCGGTCCGGGGCGAAGAAGGACGCAAACTCGGTACGGAGGGAATGGTGTCCTTGCCAGCCGGTGGATTTATACGACCGGGCAGTTTCTGGGATTCGACCGGCGGTGGTATTGGTCCAGATCAAAAGCCAGCACAGGGAGATCGCTACCGCGTGCGGTTGTCCGCGTTCCATATCGACAGGTACAAGGTGACCAACGAGGAATACTGCCGCTTCCTCAACGACGGCAATGAAGGTTACCGTTCGCCGTGGAACCTCCGAATCGGGCGATCCATACTTGGCAAGAATGCAGGCAAATTCGTACCGGCCGATCCATCCTTGGCGAAATGTCCGGTCGTGTTGGTGAACTGGTATCAGGCGCGCGGATACGCCCAATGGGCCGGCAAGCGGTTACCAACGGAAGCCGAGTGGGAATACGCGGCAGGCGGCAGCAAAGGCCGCAAGTATCCGTGGGGCGACGAGCCGCCGGATGAGACGCGACTGGATTATCCCGTCAAGTATCCGCATCCCGTGCCAGTGGACTGGTATCCCGCCGGCGCCACGCCTGAAGGCGTCTTTCAGATGGTTGGCAATTCCGCTGAATGGATGGCGGACTATTTCGATCCGGTCGGCTATCGGACCGCCCCTCCCGACGGGGTAAAAGTTGATCCGACCGGCCCCCAGGACGGTCACCTCCCGGAGACCTGGTTCAAATTCCGCGTCATGTTCAAGGGCTGGTGCAAGGCGAACAAGCCAGAGTATTTCACCTGCACCAAACGTCATGCGCGTCCGCCATTCCTTGGTGCGTCCGCGGGCGTGAGTTTCCGCTGTGTCAAATCCGCCAATCCCTGAGCCATGAAACCAGCCGCCTTTCTCACCGCTCTTTTCATCAACACAATCATTGCCACTGCGGCCGACCACCAGCAGATCCAATGGTTGGCGGAAAACCTCACGAAGCACGCGAACAATCCCGTGCTCGACGTCGGAGAGCCGGGGCAATGGGACGACAAGGGTTGCGGCTGTTTCAGCATCGCGGACGTGCGCGGGCGTTATCACCTCTATTACATGGGAGCAGGGAGGACGAATCTGTTCCGCATCGGATTGGCCACCTCGGACGATGGCATCCAGTGGCAACGGTCGGCCGCCAATCCGGTCTTGCCACCGGGCCCGAAAGGCACGTGGGATGACCGGCAGGTAACGATGCCCTACGTGCTCAACGACAGCGGGAAGCTTTCGCTTTATTACACCGGCTCCGGCAAAGGCGGCGGTTTCGGTCTGGCGACCTCGGATGACGGTGAGAATTGGCAACGCTACGGCGAAGGACCGGTGATGCGCGGGATCGGCGGCAGTATGGACCCGTGTGTTCGCAAAGACGGCGACGGCTACCGAATGTGGTACGTGGGGAAACACGGCCAGGCGTTCCGCATCTTCCAGGCCACTTCGAAGGACGGCATCAAGTGGACGCGCCAGACCAAGCCCACCCTGCCACTCGGAAAAGCCGGCGAATTCGACGAACGCCATCACGCCGGTCCCGTGGAACTTCGCGTTGGCGGACGGCACTATCTCTTTCACCTCGGCGGCAGCGCGAAGGGTTGGAAACTCGGACTGGCCATTTCCGATAACGGCGTGAACTGGCGCAAGTCATCCACCAACCCGATCCTGGGCACCGGCAAGAACAACGCCTGGGACAGCGGCTCGATCATGGGCCACGAGGTGATCTGGAAGGACGGCAAGTTTCACGTGTGGTACGCGGCTCACGCCTCGGGCTTGGAACACCAAGCGGAAAAGGACATGGCCATCCGCATCGGCTACGCCACGAGCAAGCCGCTGGCCGCAAAGGAGAAACACTCTGCGCAACCTGAGCCAGCCGTGGTTCCATTCAGCGCCAAACGCGCGCAGGAATTACAGACGAAGTGGTCCATGCACATCAACCGGCCGCGCTCGTTCACGAATTCGGTCGGCATGAAACTCATGCTGTTGCCGCCCGGCGAATTCACCATGGGACGAACTGGGGCAGAGTTTGACCGGTTGCTGAGAATCATGCGTCAGGATCCCGAGATGAAGAAACACGTGGGCGGCATGATCACGTGGTCGATGTTGATGATGCCGGCGCACAAGGTTCGTTTGACGAAGCCGTTCTACCAGGGGGGCGACCGAGGTCACCGTCGGGCAGTTCCGAAAGTTCGCCGAAGCCACCGGCTACCAGACCGACGCCGAACGCGGACTGAATCACGGGAAGCCCTATCGCGGTGGCCGCAAGATTTCCACGTGGCGCAAACCCATGTCGTGGCGCCGCGATTACCAGCAGGCCGAAGACGAACCGGTGCTGCACCTATGTTGGAATGATTGCGTGGCGTTCTGCCGATGGCTCAGCCAGGAGGAAGGTCGCGACTACAGCCTGCCGACCGAGGCTGAGTGGGAATACGCCTGTCGCGCCGGCACCGAGACGCCTTGGTCCTTCGGCGACTTCGACACCTTCGACGCGGTCGCTCACCAACACGCCTGGTGGTCGGACGGAGCGCAGGTCAAACACCACGTTCCCCGCGCCGTGGGTCGCGGCTTGCCGAACGCCTTCGGCCTGCACGACCTGCACGGCAACGTCTGGGAATACGTGGCCGATCATTGGCACCGGCTCTACTACAAGGAATCCCCGCTCAACGATCCGACCGGCCCCGCCGTGCAAAGTGAGAAAGGCGATCAACGTCGGATCATCCGCGGCAGTTCCTTCGATTGGGGACGTTGGGGTGGCGACTCTGCTTATCGCATGCGCATCACTCAACGCTCCGGGCAACATCCGCACATGGGCTTCCGCGTCGCGCTTCGGCTCAACAATGTCACCGGTGTCCCGCCATTGGTGGATGCCGGAGAAAAGATCCGCCGCCAACCCCACGATCCCGGGGTTGATTCCAAGGCAGTGAAGAGAGCGCTCCGAGATTCTCCCCGGCTGCCAAAGAAACTGTCCGTGGATCTGGGCACGAAAGTGACCATGGACTTTGTCCTGATTCCCGCCGGCTCATTCCTGATGGGCTCCAACAAAGGGCCGAAAGACGAACGCCCCATTCACCGAGTCGTAATCTCCAAGCCATTCTACCTCGCCAAACACGAGCTGACCCAACCGCAATGGGAAGCCATCATGGGACCGGACAAACGGCTCGCGAACATCCGTAAAGGCGACAACGACATGGCCGGCCCGAACAAGGCGATGAATTCCATCAGTTGGAATCAGTGTCAGGAATTGCTCAAACACCTCCGTCGCAAGTTGCCCGGCCACAAATTCGCCCTGCCCACCGAGGCGCAATGGGAATACGCCTGCCGCGCCGGAAGTGAGACCGAATATTCCTACGGCGACGATCCCGCCCAACTCGGCAAATTCGCCTGGCACGAAGCCAACATGATCTGGCCCGGCAAACCCAATTTCAAAGGCCGCACCTTCTACCACGACACGGGCGTGAAGGAGCCGAACCGCTGGGGCTTGCACGATATGCACGGCGGCGTCTGGGAATGGTGCGCCGATCGCTACGACACGGACTACTACCTCAACTCACCCTTGATTGATCCCACCGGATCGGACGAAGGGCGTTTCCGCGTCCTGCGCGGGGGTTCCTGGTTTCGCCACGCCAAGTATGCCCGCAGCGCCTATCGCCGGCCCTTCCATCCCTCGGCCGATGGCGATGGTGTGACCGCCTGGATTCTCGATTTCGGCTGCCGCTTGGCGATCAACCCCGAGTAAGCGTTTCCGTTGTGCGAGATACCACATGAAAAGACTCCGGCTTTGCTTTCTCTCCGCACTGCTGGCCATGACCGGCTTGGCTCGCGCCGAGTATCGAACCATCGCAATTGAAGTGCACCGCGCCGCCAATCAGCCGGCCCAGGTCAATATCCACTCGGATGTCACCCCCGAAAAGAAGCATGGAATCTCCATCACGGAAGCGGCGGTCATTCTCAGGAAAGCCCGAGGCTGGGGCAGTGCGGTCGGAGTCGCCATGGTCACCAGCGGAATAGATTCCAGCAGTTGCAAGCCACTGGTGATCGCGATTGCGCAGAACGACTGGTCGGAACTGGAGACTTCGATGTCCAAGGAGGGGCGCGGCCGTCAAATTCTGCGACAATACAAACTCACCCACAGCACTCCCAAACAAGAGCCCAAAGCCGAGAGCTCCAATCCCAAGAAGTTCAACATCGCCGATCTCAAACCCTCCCTCGCCGGGATGGAGATCGTGATGACTTTCAAGGTCCGCAAGGTCATCTGGCTCAGTGGCGCCGTGCCCAAAGGAGGAATCCGTTCCTTTGCCATCGAGGGTGTCGGCGGGGATTCAGCTCCAAGATTCTCTGTATTGGTGATGGGAGATCTGGCCCGGTCGATGGATCGCTTCGGCTTTTCACCTCCACGATCGAAGCATCCCATGATCGGGAAGTTCATTGAAATCCGTGGCCAACTGCGCGCGTGGCCGGCACCAACGTCGAAGCCAGAGAAAGGGCCGTCATACAGTTTGCGGGCATCCGATCCGAAGGGTTTTCGCCTCCGTTCGTAGACAACGAAAGCTCGCTTCCGATCGATGCTTCCCCAAGCTGGGGTCCGCCATGCCACCCTCCTTCAACCGACGTACGGCTCCCAAGGTCAAGGATGGCAAAGTTCAGTGGAAGAATCGCCATCGCCCGACGGTGCACAATGGGTTCGTTCTGGATCGCGAATCACCGAGACGGGGATATCGGCACGTCTTTAGCAAACAAGACCTGCGGGACTTCATTGAGATCATTCCCAATTGGTCGCGCTACTCCGAACGTTTGGAACGCATCGTTCTCGCCCGAAATGATGATGAAAACGATGGCCTGTACGATTTCTATCATCGTGAAAAAACCGGCGCGATATTTCTGCATGCCTGGAGAGAGGATCTTTGGGTCGAGTTCAATCCCGACTACTTTGACGATCACCAGTCAATCATGGAAACACTGGGAGTTGCCTTTGATCGAGGTTCGGACGTGGTGAACTGTCGCCTGACCGAAGCCCAGGCGCGGGCTTTTATGTTGCTGCACGTCTTCATGCACGAACTGGGTCATCACTACGACCGCATCAGCCAGAAGAACGGAGGGACGTGCCGGGGCGAAGATTATGCAGAGAGATTTGCGAACTCGCGCTTCAACGAGTTGTTTCCCGCATACGTCCGGGTCTTCGGTCATCCCAAAGGCGTTGCCTGAACACCAGCATTCTAAATCTGGGCTTCGGCTTGACCTTCTCATCCGCAAACCGGGATAAACGGGCTCCGCAATTCGCGGCCAATTCATGAACAATAGTTCTCTGTTGATTGAAAAGTTCTGGCAGGTCTTCTCCGATCATCGTTCTGACTTCTCCGAAATGGAGTCAGCTGATGATCCGAACTACGCCATCGTGCTGAAGCACTTGCAGAAGGTTTCTCCCGATATCTACTTTGAGTTCATGACCTCTCCCGAAGGAAATGAGCTGATCATCACCGCCGACGGCGAACGTTCTTTGTTCCCGTTGGTCGAGGAGATCATCGCCGCCGCTCCGGATTTGTCGGATTGGACGTTCCTCGCCCTCAAGCCGCAGTTTGATTTTCCGGAAACTACGGAGTGGGAAGGCGTTCAGATTCGGATCGCCGATGTCCGTTGCATTCTGCTCGAATGCGTGGATACCGATGAACTCGGGCTCCAACTCATCGTTCCGCACCTCAACCCTGCCAAAGAAGATGCACTCCTCAACGCCCTGCTCCGGGCCATCGACCACGGTTTGGGTGAACGCCGCTTCGCCGAATCCATCGACTTCACCGAACTCGTGGATACTCCTGCCGCCGAAGCAGAGACCTTCCCGCTCGCCGAATTGGACGCCGAATTGACCCGTCACCAATCCGGCAGCTAAACAGTTCGATTGACGCCGCCTTCCTCTGGAATCAGTCTCTCCTTGGGAGATGCCGCAGAGGTTCGTGCCAAGATCTCGCAATCACTCCCCGGAATCGATTGGCGTGATCCGGCCAAAGGCCATCTGCGCACCGCTAACCTGGGCGTCGAAATTCAACACCAGCGCTCGAGAGACACGGATGATTTCATGCTGCGAGTCCGAGGCAACGGCGACGCCATGCCCTTGGTCCTGAATCTGATGGCCGATCACAACTGGATCGCCATCGACGGGCAGACCGCGGAAAATATCGATCTGATGAATCCTTCAACCAATTCGTTGCACGAGTTCAAAACCTACCACGAGACCATGGAACCAGAACACTTCGCGCCTCCGCGAGGTAACTGGATCAACGAACATCCTGCCATCTTCGGCTGGTCCTTCTGCCTGATCCTCGTGCTGGTAATGCGCTGGATGATGCGCGACAAGCCGCTCTAGGATTCCTGATCCAAGTGAAGAATTTCGCAGGTCAGGTGCACGATGTTGATGCCCGCCGAAACATGCTGCTTGTAGAAATCGGCGGAGTTCGGATTTGCTGCGGCAACCACCATTTCGGCCGCATACATATCCGGTCCAATCTGCCAGATGTGAAGATCGGTCACTCGTGCTGAGGTCTCGGTTTCCACCGTCTTGATAATCGAATCAATACGCTCCTCTGGAAGTTGTTCATCCAGTAACACTGCGCTGGTCGATTTCATCAGGCCAAACGACCAACGACTCACCAGCACAGCGCCAATGATCCCCATCAGCGGA